>LVAZ01000163.1 GCA_001603055.1 Victivallales bacterium Lenti_02 | reverse complement strand
TGCGTGAACAACCTCAAGCAGCACGGCCTCGGCTTCGCCATGTACACCGACACCCACAAGGGCAACTACCCCTGGTTTGTCTGGACCCCCCACAGCACCTGGCCCGTCGAGGAGCAGCCCCTGCAGTGGTTCGTCTCGGTCTTCCCCTACATGGGCAGCGCCGACGTCTTCCTCTGTCCCAGCCGCTCCGACAGCGACCTGCGGAGCTGGGGCGGCTTTGGCACCGGCGGCAACAACCAGAAAATCCCCGGCAGCGACATCAAACCCTGCTACGGCTACAACGAGCCGATCCGCCAGGGCCGGTCGACCACCCAGGGCACCAGCGAGACCCAGTTCCGCTACCCCACCGAAATCCTCCTCCTCGGCGACTGCCGCAGCCCCAGCGGCAGCAGCTTCTACAGCGACGGCATCGTCATCCGCTACGTCAACGTCACCGCCGGGGACGACACCGCCACCGGCCTGGGCCTGTACCTCCCCCACAGCGGCGGCTCGAATATTCTCTATGCCGACGGCCATGTCGCCTGGAACAACTGGCAGCGAATCCGCCGCACCAGCAACGCCGGCCCCCTCCGCTACACCTCCACCGAGTGGTAGACCGTCCACCGCTCCGCGCCCCCCGCGTCCCCCGTAACTCCGCGCTACGGGGGACGTTCCGTTTCCGGACCCCGTCCCAAAGCCCCGCCCAGCCACGGAAAAGTGCGGAAAAATCTTCCGGAAGCGCTTGCCAACCCGAAAACCGGATGTCTATTAGGAAGCTCGTGCACAACACTGGCAGCCCTGCCTGAGTGAACGCTGAAAATCTGAAAAAATCTTCCGGAAACGGCTTGAAAACAGATTTTCCGAATGTAAGATAAGGGCATGCTGAACAAGCACTTAGGTGCAAGCGAAGCAAACCGAGAACCGGCTCTTTGAAAACTGAACAGTGCGATGATGCGTGCGGGCGTCCGGCCTGGCTTCGGCCCGGCTGGACCACCACACGATTCCTTTGGAATCAACCAAACGGACATATAGGCCTGCGCCCTCGGGCGGCCGGCCGTCTCCATTTCTGCAATGGAGAGTTTGATCCTGGCTCAGATTGAACGCTGGCGGCATGGATTAGGCATGCAAGTCGGACGCGAAGCCGTCTTCGGACGGCGGAAAGTGGCGAAAGGGTGAGTAACACGTGAGCAACCTGCCCCCCGGTTCGGAATAGCCCGCGGAAACGCGGATTAATACCGGATGTCGCGGAAGTGGCCGCCTGGCCGTTTCCGCGAAAGATTTATCGCCGGGGGATGGGCTCGCGCCCCATTAGCTAGTTGGCGGGGTAACGGCCCACCAAGGCTACGACGGGTAGGTGGTCTGAGAGGACGGCCACCCACACCGGGACTGAGACACTGCCCGGACTCCTACGGGAGGCTGCAGTCGAGAATCTTCCGCAATGGGCGAAAGCCTGACGGAGCAATGCCGCGTGGGGGACGAAGGCCCTCGGGTCGTAAACCCCTGTCAGATGGGACGAATTTTGACGGTAC
Organism: Victivallales bacterium Lenti_02; assembly: GCA_001603055.1. Taxonomy (GTDB): domain Bacteria; phylum Verrucomicrobiota; class Lentisphaeria; order Oligosphaerales; family Lenti-02; genus Lenti-02. Next base: position 25,592 of record LVAZ01000163.1, on the reverse strand, counting down.
CATCAGAGGAAGCCACGGCTAACTACGTGCCAGCAGCCGCGGTAATACGTAGGTGGCGAGCGTTAATCGGATTTACTGGGCGTAAAGGGTCCGTAGGGGGTCTGCCAAGTCGGCTGTGAAATGCCGCGGCTCAACCGCGGCACTGCACTCGATACTGGCGGGCTTGAGTCCGCGAGGGGTGAACGGAATTCCTGGTGTAGCGGTGGAATGCGTAGATATCAGGAAGAACGCCGATGGCGAAAGCGGTTCACTGGCGCGGCACTGACCCTGAGGGACGAAAGCGTGGGTAGCAAACAGGATTAGATACCCTGGTAGTCCACGCCGTAAACGTTGTGCGCTAGATGTGGGGGGACTGATCCCCTCCGTGTCCAAGCTAACGCGATAAGCGCACCGCCTGGGGACTACGGTCGCAAGACTAAAACTCAAAGGAATTGACGGGGGCCCGCACAAGCGGTGGAGCATGTGGCTTAATTCGAGGCAACGCGAAGAACCTTACCCGGGTTTGACATATACCGGACCGGCGCCGGAAACGGGCCCTCCCTTCGGGGCCGGTATACAGATGCTGCATGGCTGTCGTCAGCTCGTGCCGTGAGGTGTTCGGTTAAGTCCGGCAACGAGCGCAACCCGCGTCGTCAGTTACCAGCGCGTAGTGGCGGGGACTCTGGCGAGACTGCCCGTGTCAAGCGGGAGGAAGGCGCGGACGACGTCAAGTCCGTATGGCTCCTACATCCGGGGCTGCACACGTGCTACAATGGCCGGTACAATGGGACGCGATGCCGCGAGGCGGAGCCAATCCCCAAAGCCGGCCCCAGTTCGGATCGGAGTCTGCAACTCGACTCCGTGAAGTCGGAATCGCTAGTAAAGGGACATCAGCAACGGTCCCTTGAATACGTTCCCGGGCCTTGTACACACCGCCCGTCACATCATGGAAGCCGGCTGCACCCGTAGTCGCCGTCCCGACCCGCAAGGGGGGGAGGCGCCGAAGGTGTGTCCGGTAACTGGGATGAAGTCGTAACAAGGTAGCCGTAGGGGAACCTGCGGCTGGATCACCTCCTTTCTAAGGAGCAGCCCCCCCGGGCCGCCAAGGCGGCCGGGAGCGGGGCGAGATCAGGACGCACGCGTCGTCGCACTGTTCAGCGTTCGGAGGGCCGGGCCCATGCGGGCCGGGCGGTCCGGAGGCTGTCCCGGGGCCGTAGCTCAGCCGGCCAGAGCGCCTGGTTTGCAACCAGGTTGTCGGGGGTTCGAATCCCCCCGGCTCCACCGGCGTCCCGAACGGAACCGGGGCGTATAGCTCAGTTGGTTAGAGCGCGTCCCTGATAAGGACGAGGTCCCTGGTTCGAATCCAGGTACGCCCACCAGCCGCCCCCCCGCCCGAAGTCCCGAGTCCCGCAGTCCGAAGCCCGGCGCGCCGCCGGGGGAGAATGCTCCCGAGGCGCCGCGCCGGGGTCCGGAAGGACCCCCGAAGCTCTTTGACAACTGCACAGGAAGCAAATTGTAGCGGGTGACCGCTCTCCCCACTCCAACGGGGGGGCGGCACCACCGAGAACGGTTTCTCGCAAAACCGAAGAAAGAATGCTCGCAGACGCGGGCCGCGCGGGGGCGCGAACGAAAGCCTTCCGCGGTCAAGCGTTTAAGGGCGCATGGCGGATGCCTTGGCGTCGGCAGGCGATGAAGGACGCGGCAAGCTGCGATAAGCCCCGGGGAGCGGCAGGCGCGCTTTGATCCGGGGATTTCCGAATGGGGCAACCCGCGCACCGTCACTGGTGCGCATCCCCGCCCGAACACATAGGGCGGGCGAAGCTACACCCGGGGAAGTGAAACATCTCAGTACCCGGAGGAACAGACATCAACCGAGATTCCCCAAGTAGCGGCGAGCGAACGGGGATCAGCCTAAACCGGGGCGCTCGCGCCCCGGGGTTGCGGGACCCGCGCAAGGGAACGGAACGGGCCAGGGGAAGCCTCTGGAACGCCGCGCGATACAGGGTGAGAGCCCCGTACCCGAAGGCCCCGACCGTCCCGCGGGAATCCCAAGTAGGCCGGAACACGTGAAACTCCGGCCGAATCCGGGGGGACCACCCTCCAAGGCTAAATACTCGCCGACGACCGATAGCGAACCAGTACCGCGAGGGAAAGGTGAAAAGAACCCCGTCTAGGGGAGTGAAACAGAACCTGAAACCATGCGTCCACAAACTGTCGGAGCCCCTCGGGGCCACGGCATGCCTTTTGCATAATGAGCCTGCGAGTTGCTTCTCACCAGCAAGGTTAAGCCAGTGGCGGAGCCGAAGCGAAAGCGAGTGCGAACAGCGCGTCTAGTTGGTGGGAGCAGACCCGAAGCTGGGTGATCTATCCATGGCCAGGCCGAACCCTCCGTAACAGGAGGTGGAGGGCCGAACCAGTTCGTGTTGAAAAACGTTTGGATGAGCTGTGGATAGGGGTGAAAGGCCAATCAAACCCAGTGATAGCTGGTTCTCTCCGAAATAGCTTTAGGGCTAGCGTCGCGCCATAGCGCGCGGGGGTAGAGCACCGATTGTTCGCGGGCCCTCACCGGGGTACCAACAACTGTCGAACTCCGAATACCGCGCCGCCGTACCGCGGCAGTCAGACTGTGGGGGATAAGCTTCATAGTCGAAAGGGAAACAGCCCAGACCGCCGGCTAAGGCCCCCAATCCGGCCCGAGTGGGTTTAAGGATGTGGAGCCGCACAGACAGCCAGGATGTTGGCTTAGAGGCAGCCATCATTTAAAGAGTGCGTAATAGCTCACTGGTCGAGTGGTTCCGCGCCGCAAATGATCGGGACTAAGGCCGGAGCCGAAGCCGCGGATGCCCCTCCGGGGGCATGGTAGGAGAGCGTCGCATGGGGGGCGAAGCCGTCCCGGAAGGGGCGGTGGACTCCATGCGAGCGATCATGCAGGCATGAGTAACGAGAAGGCGGGTGAGAATCCCGCCCACCGAAAGTCCAAGGTTTCCTGGGCCAGGCTCGTCCTCCCAGGGTTAGTCGGATCCTAAGGCGAGGCCGAAAGGCGTAGTCGATGGACAACGGGTTAATATTCCCGTACTTCTCCGCCGGAGCGACGCGGGGACGCGGGACGCTAGGCCGGCCGCCGACTGGTAGTGGCGGTCCAAGCGGGCAGGGCGGACGGCAGGAAAATCCGCCGTCCACAAGCCCGAGACGCGACGGGGACGGCGCCCACGGGCGCCGGAAGCGGCCGACGCGACACCGACGAGAAAAGCCGCTAAGCGGCGATGGCGGAGGATCCGTACCGCAAACCGACACAGGTGGACAAGGCGAGTAGCCTAAGGTGCGCGAGAGAAACCACGTTAAGGAACTCGGCAAACTAACCCCGTAACTTCGGGAGAAGGGGTGCCTCTGGCGGTGACGGGACTCGCTCCCCGAGCCGCCGGGGGCCGCAGCTAAGAGGCCCAGGCGACTGTTTAGCAAAAACACAGCACTCTGCCAACTCGCAAGAGGAAGTATAGGGTGTGACACGTGACCAATGCCGAAAGCTCAAGCGGACGGGTCAGCCGCAAGGCGAAGCTCGAAGGCGAAGGCCCGGTGAATGTCGGCCGTAACTATAACGGTCCTAAGGTAGCGAAATTCCTTGTCGGGTAAGTTCCGACCTGCACGAATCGTGTAACGATCTGGGCGCTGTCTCAACGTGGTTCTCGGTGAAATTGTAGTTCCGGTGAAAATGCCGGATACCCGCGGCAGGACGGAAAGACCCCGTGAACCTTTACTGTAGTCTGATATTGGCATCCGGCCGTGCATGTGTAGCATAGGCGGGAGGCGTCGAAGCGGCCTCGTCAGGGGCCGCGGAGCCACCGGTGAAATACCGCCCTTGGGCGGTTGAATGTCTAACCCCGATCCCGTGCATCCGGGCGGGGGACAGTGTCAGAGGGTCAGTTTGACTGGGGCGGTTTCCTCCCAAAGCGTAACGGAGGAGCTCGAAGGTCGGCTCACCGCGGTTGGCAATCGCGGGCAGAGCGCAAGGGTACAAGCCGGCCTTACTGCGAGACCGACGGGTCGAGCAGTCGCGAAAGCGGGACCTAGTGATCCAGCGGTAGCGTGTGGAAGTGCCGTTGCTCATCGGACAAAAGGTACTCCGGGGATAACAGGCTGATCGCGCCCAAGCGTCCATAGCGACGGCGCGGTTTGGCACCTCGATGTCGGCTCATCACATCCTGGGGCTGAAGAAGGTCCCAAGGGTTCGGCTGTTCGCCGATTAAAGTGGTACGCGAGCTGGGTTCAGAACGTCGTGAGACAGTTCGGTCCTTATCCGCCGCGGGCGTTGGAGAATTGACGGGAGCACTCCCTAGTACGAGAGGACCGGGAGTGAGCGACCCCTGGTGTTCCGGTTGTCGCGCCAGCGGCAGCGCCGGGTAGCTATGTCGCGAAAGGATAAGCGCTGAAGGCATCTAAGCGCCAAGCCCCCCCGAAGACGAGTTCTCCCGCTCCGAAAGGAGCCCGAAGGCGCCCGGAAGACGACCGGGTCGATAGGCGGGAGGTGCAAGCGCGGCAACGCGTTCAGCCTACCCGTACTAATCCGCCGAGAGGCTTGACCGCGACTTCCCCCGATCCGGGCGGACCCGAAAGGGACCGCCGGCTCAGGGGAGGTCCGAAAGACGAAACAACGACGCGCCCACAGCGGCGCGGCCCGAAGACGCGGCCTTTCCAAGGCCATCCGGGAGACCGTTCCCGAAAACGCTACAGCTTCCTGTGCAGCCACCCTTTCCGGACTGGTGGCCATGGCGAGGACGAAACACCCGTTCCCATCCCGAACACGAGCGTGAAGGGCCTCCGCGGCGATGATACTGCATTCAAGAGTGCGGGAAAGTAGCTCGCCGCCAGTCCGATTCTTCAGGGGGGCGCCCCCGGCCGACAAGGCCGGAGGCGCCCCCCTTCCTTTTTCCCGACCGGTGAAACAAGGCGGTCCTGCCGTCGGCGGGAGTTCGCCCAGTCCCGGAGTCTGGCGGAAACCGGTCTTGGAATTCGAGCCCTCGCCAGAGGGCGACATATCGTAGCCCGGCGGCGTAAGCCGTGGGAAAGGCGGAACATGGAAACTGAGCCCTCCCCCGGAGGGCGGCATATCGTTCCTTGGCCGTCAGCCCAAGATTGATCCCCCCCTGCGCGGGCTGCCGCCCTTGCGGGGGATCGGAAACAGGGGGAAGGGCATAGATTGCGACCCGTTTCGGTTGGCCGAGAGGCCGGGCGAGGGCAAGCCTCGCCCCTACGGGCTACCATATGCCGCCCGCCGGGGGGCGGGCTCGATACCTTGCAGCCGAGCACGGTTCCGTGTCCCGATCTGCAACGGCAAGTACGACCGCCGGCTACGCGACGGAATCTTCGCCTTCCGGGTCGAACAGCCGCCGACCGGTAGCATGATCCCAGCACAGCCTTATTTCACCGGTCGGCTTTTATTCGCAGGTCGAAAAAGGGTGGTCTATTCCTTGACCTGCTGGAACATCATGGGTTCGCGGAAGAGGTCGGGGTGTTCCGTGCTGGCGGCGATGGCCTGGAGCAGACCTTCGGTGGTCGGAATGTCCTTCGGGACAACATCGCTGTTCAGCAGTTGCAGCGACAGGGTGCCCTCGGTCGCCGAATAGGCGACATACTGGTATACCCGCCCGTCCTCGGGCAGGTTGCCGCGGGCAGTGCCGAACCAGCGGAGCTGGACCAGCGTCTGTTCGCCCACCTTGACGAGACAGGCGCGGGCGAACATGGCGTCGGCCGATTCGGCCGGGAAGGAGACGAGGTATTCGGTCTCGCCCAGCGGCAGGACCAGGAGGCGTTCCTTTTTGCCGTCGGCCAAATCCCGCTGCCAGACGCCGACCACGGCGGGATCGAGCTTGAGTTCGGGCGTCGCCGCCAGCGGCACGGTGTACTCGCAGCCGGCCAGAACCAGTCCCAGGATGCAGAGCGCGATCGTTTTCATCGGGGGCCTCCTTGGCTGAAAGGCTGGGGAACAATATAGCCTTTTTCCGGGGAACGGAGAGAATTGCATGGCGGGGGGCGGGGGATATGTTCAGCCGGGAAGTCGCGTTGCAACCAAGGGGATCGCAATGTTTCGGATACCCGTGCTGATGAGTGCTGTTCTGCTGCCCGTGGTTTCCGCCGGTCTGCGCCTTGGGGGCGGGGATTTGGCGGAGCTGCCTGCCGGGGTGTCCGCCCATGCCAGTCTGACGACCGCGCCCGGCGACGGCGGGCTTGCTTTCCTGTGCTCCGGCGGTGGCTTGACCATTCCCACGGCGGACCGGCTGACCGCCGCGCGCGGCACCATCGATCTCCGCCTGCAAACTCCCGCCGAATGGCCGGTCGAGGAGGACCGCGCAATTTTCCATTGCGGTGAGCAGACCCATGTCCACCTGACTCTGCTGTTCCGCCAGGGGCGGCTGATGGCGGTCTACAAGGGCGGCGAGCCGTTTTTCGCCTCGGTGAACTACGACGGTTCGCGCGGCTGGGCGCCGCTGAGCTGGCACCGGGTGACGTTTTCCTGGCAGGCGGAGGGGGAGAATGTCGAATTCATGCTGAGCATCGACGACCGGCTCGAGGGCATGTCGGCGGGGCGTCTGATGGACCCCTGGCCGACGGTCTGCACGGTCGGCGACCGGAACGGGCGGAATCCGTGGCAGGGTTTGCTCGACGCGGTTTCCCTCTCACCCGAGTTCACGCTGCCTGCCGAACTTGCGCCGGGGGAGCGGACGGTGACGGTCGAGGCCGCGCGCGAGCTGGGCGAATGCTATCCCTTCTGGACCGTCGCCAACTGCAACCAGCCGCACCGCTTCACCGAGGAGGCCTACCGCCGCAGTTGCCGGGTGCGCCCGTTCATCAAGCAGGTCAACGCCGTCTACCTGCTGGGCGGTCGCTACCGGGATCAGAACGTGTGGTACCAGGGATTGGCCGCCGATGGCAGTCTGCGGGTTGACTTCACGGGGTTGATCGAGCAAATCCAGGGCATGCTCGACGTGGGCTACACGCCCTGGATCGTGCTGGACAATGTGCCCTACGCGATGAGCGACCCGCCCCAGGAACACACCTACGGCAACACCGCGCCGGCGGCGGATGTGGCGGTATGGGAACGCTATGTGGAGGCGGCGATGCGCGCCATCGTCGATGCCTTCGGGGCGGAGCGGGTGGCCGGCTGGTGGTTCCGGGTCGGCACCGAGCCGGACCTGAATCCGGGACACTGGTGCGGCACCAAGGAGCAGTATCTCGAACACTACGACCGCACCGTCGCCGCCGTCACCCGCGTTCTGCCCAACGCGATCATCGGGCCGGGCAATATCCTCAACCCCGTCAGCGGCCAGTTCGGTACCCAGATCAAGGATTTCTGGGGGCTGGACATCATCGACCACTGCGGCGCCGGGACCAACTACGCGACCGGGGAGACCGGCAGCCGGATGGACTGGTTCTCGTTCTCCTGGTACGGGCGGGTGGGGCAGCCGCTCCAGCGCTTCGACGACGCGGTGGGCCTGATCCGCGAGCGCCTGGCCCGGTATCCGCAATTCGCCGACACGCCGCTGGTAGTGGGCGAGTTCGCCGTGCTGCACGACGAGCGGGGGCGGCGGCTCTGGTCGGGCGACACCACCGAATGGGCCGCCAGTTTCTACGCCGGCCTGGCCGACCGGGTGTACCGCCACGGCATCCGCCAGGTCTACGAATGGGCGGGCAGCACGGCGGGGGTCTACCACGCGCGGGGCAATGTGATCGCCATGCTTGAACAGATGGTGGGCGGCCGCCGTCTGGCGGTGACGGTCGAGGGCGAATCCGCCGCCGATGCGGGGGCGCTGGCCTTCCGCCAGGGCGGGGACCTGTATATCCTGGTCTACAACCACCGCGCCCTGCGCCGTCCCAAGGTGAATGAAACCATTCATCTGGTGGTCCGCGATCCGCGTATGCGGGCGGGCGGGTCCTGGCGGCTCCGCGAGTCCCGGCTCGATGCCGACCACGGGGTCTGGACCCATGCCTTCGAGGCCGACTGCGCCGCCGCCGGGCTGGTGGCGGACCCCACGGCGGGCGCCCACGAGGGCGGTATCGGCAGGACCTACGGCGAAGCCGGGGAGGCGCTGTTCCGCAAAAACCGGGCGAAATACCAGGCTCTGGCCGAGGTTCCCGTCGTGCGCGACGAGGCAGTCACGGTAGGGGACGGCGAGTGGCGGACCAGCCTGGACGTGCCCGGCCACGGCATCCGCTGGCTCAGGCTCCAGGCCGACTAGTTCGGCGGATTGAGCAGCAGCATCCGGTCGGACACCAGATTCTGCCAGTTCCGGAACTCGACATGGCCGTCGCAGAAGGCGATGTTCGACCCTTCGTGGCGGGTGTTGCTCAGCACCTGCTTGGATGCGTCGGCGGAGGGATCGCCGAGCCTGCCTGTGTAGCCGGCCCCGCCGGCAAAGGCCATGAGCCAGCCGCTGTACTGCGAGGCATTCCAGTGATGGGAGTCGGCGAAGGCGACCATCTGGCTGGGTTTCCGGATGGCGCCAATTTTCTGCAGGCCGCTGGCGTAGGAGTTGTAGCCGTAGTTGTTGAGCATCTGGGAGGCCTTGCTCTCCATGTTGTAGTTGTTCCGCCCGACGGGGCAGAGGAAGACCTGCCAGTCCGTTATGTACGGAAAGAGGAGAAAACGCCACTGGTTCTGGCCACCGTCGACGACCGGGCCGTCCCAGCCGCCGTGGGAGAAGGACATCACGGTGTCGTTGTGGTCGCCGGCGTACATGAACCAGCCGGTGCCGACCTGCTTGAGATTGCCCGCGCAGGTGATCGTGCGCGCCCGTTCGCGCGCCTTCGACAGGGCGGGAAGCAGCATCGAGGCGAGGATGGCGATGATCGCGATGACGACCAGCAACTCGATCAGGGTGAAGCACAATCTGGATTTGTGGTTTTCCATGAGTCGTACCTTTGTAGCTTGGCTTGAAGGGAAAGCGTATCATGTGGCACTGCTTGCTAAGCATATATCTTGGTTCCCCGAACCTGTCAACTCCCCGATGATGTGAATTTTTTCGGTTGCCACATATTGCGGTGGAGTATTCCTGGGATTCCGGCATGTGGCGGGGCGGTATGGCGGAAGTTTGCCCTGGCATCTCCGGGGTTGCGGGAGTAGAATGCGGAATTCGTCCGGATCGAATGCGCGGTGAAAACCTGGCGGACAGCCAGAGGAGCGGCACGAGATGAGCATGGAAACGACTTCCAGTTTCGAGAACGCGGCGGACTATGGCTTTGTGCCGGGCGGGGACGCGGGCGCCAACGTCGCGGCCCTGCAACGGGCGTGTGACGGCGGCAACAAGACGCTGGTGGTCTCGCGCCCCGGCGTCTATTCGCTGAGCGACACGGTCTACCTCGACGACCATACCCGCCTGCTCTTCGGGGAGGGGGTGGTGCTGGAAAAGACGGGCCGGTACAGCTTCGTGCTGGCCAACCGGGGGGCGCTGACCCGGACCTGGAACCGGGACATCGACATCGACGGGCTGCACATCCGGGTGAACGGGGTGGACTGCATTCCCCCCGAGGGCCATCCCTGCTACGGCCTGCGCGGCCATCTGACCCTGTTCTGCGTGCGCAACGCCGCCATCACCCGCTTCCGCTGCCTGGATTTGGCGCGGGGCCAGTTCACCATCCATGTCTGCGCTTTCGAGAACCTGCTGATCGACGGCTTCGAGATCCGGGGCATGAAGGATGGGCTCCACATCGGGGCCGGGCGCACCTTCGCCATCCGCAACGGGCTCTGCGAGACCTTCGACGATGCCGTGGCCCTGAACGCCCAGGACTATCCCAGCTCCCAGCCGATGCAGGGCGACATCGAGGACGGGCTGGTCGAGAATGTGACGGACGTGGGGAAAAAGGAGACCACGGGGCATTTCGGCCGCCTCCTCACCGGCGCCTGGGTGGACTGGCACCGGGGCATCCGCCTGCAGCACGGAGACACGGTGCGGCATGGCGCCAACGTCTACCGGGTGGTGATGAAGCTGGGGACCGAGGAATTTGTCTCGGACGAACCCCCGGAGCATACCGCCGGGGTGTGGGCCGACTCGGCGGGGTTGAGGTTCGTCTACAATCAGTGCGACGGGGCCACTAGCGCCAGTATCCGCAACGTGACCTTCCGGAACATCTACCTGCGCGACCAGCGCGTCGGCTTCGCGGCCTATTGGGAAACCGGGAAATACCACCGCGCCGTGCATCCGGAGACGCCGCGCGAAAACCTGCCCGAGTGCGAGGTGCGGCTGGTGGACATTCACGGAATCAATACCACCACCCTGGTCTCGTCCAACTCCCATCTCCGTGCCTGGCTCGACCGGGTGGCGGTGAACGGCTGCCTCTTCGCGGGCGGCGGCGACGGGGTCCGGGTGGATTTGGTGGTGACGGGGGCGCGCATCGCGGCCGACGGAGAGGGAGAAGCTGTTCCCGACTTCCGGTTTGCAGGCACGGGCAAGCTGAATCTGTTGCTGGAAGGCATCATGCAGGAACGGGATATCCGCCTGAACCTCGAACCGGGCGCGACCGTCCGGGTGAACGGCACCGCCTCGGTCGCCTCGGTCGCCAACCTGACGCCCGAGTGCGGCGACGCCATCAAGGTGCGGAACCAGTTGAAGACCTACGACGGCATCGGCTGGCGCTGAGACGGGCCAGGAGGGGGGCGTAGCCGTATCCCGCGTGCCTTACCGCAGCATCATGGACAAAGTGAACAGAGTGGACGCAGTGGACAGGCATGTGTCTATGGGTTTTACAGCGTCCAGCGGAGGTAGAGCTGGGGGAGGACGTTGGGGAGCTGGGCGATGCTGGGGAGGATGACGAAACGGCGGCGGGGGAACATGATCTCCATGTCGGCCAGGGAGTTTTCCGCCGTGGAGATGGCGAAGGTGTGGATGTCCCGGCGGGCGTTTTCCTCGCAGGCCATGCGGACGTCGTGCTGGGCGTAGCGGGTGTGGGGGCTGTAGCCCTGGTCCATGGGCTTGCCGTCGGTGACCAGGATGATGAGCCGCTGGCGGGCGGGTTGGCGGGCCATGAGGTGGCCGGCATGGCGCAGGGCCGGGCCGATCCGGGTGGAGTTGCGCGGCCAGGCGGTCAGAATCCGGGCCATGGTCTCGGCCGACCAGGTTTCGGCGAAGTCCTTGAAGACGAGATACTCGCACTGTTCGCGGCCGTTCGAGCTGAAGCCGCCGACGGCGAAGCGGTCGCCCAGGGTGGCCAGCCCCTGGCCGAGGATGACGGCCGCCTGTTTCTCCACGTCCAGCACCCGGTCGGCGTGGCCCATTTCCTCGCCGGTGGAGCCGCTCACATCGAGCAGAACGAGGACGGCCAGATCGCGGTGGTGGATGATGGGTTTTTCGTAGAAACGGACGGGAGGGCTGGGTTCGCGCCGGCGGTCGACGAGATGGGCCAGGAGGCGGTCGGCGTCGATGGTGTCCCCGTCGGCCAGATGTTTTTCGCGGCGGGCGAGATCGGGTTTGAGGCGTTCGAAGACGGCGCGGACCTTGCGGGCCTCGTCGAGCCAGCTTGGTTTGGGCTGGGCGAAGGGATTGGGTTCGAGGGGTCGCTGGCGCAGGTGGCACCAGTCCTTGCGGTAGCCGTTCTGCTGGAAATCCCATTCATCGTAGAGAAAGGCGGGCTCGTTGGCGGGGGTTTCCTCCGCCTGTTCCGTCTCTTCGCCGCCGGTGCCCTCGCTCGTGCTGGCCTCCTCTTCCCCCTCCGAGCCCTGCTTCCTGGCGGCATTCTTCAGATCGGCGATCATCTGGTCGGCGGGAGCGGTGGCGAAGTGGACGGGGAAGAGAAAGTCGGAGAGGAAGCCGACGGGTTGCAGCATGTGGCTGGCGACGGCGGGGTAGGCGGCGAGAAGTTCGGGGAGATCGAGTTCGCCGAGCCGCTGGGCGCTGGCGAAGCAGTTCACGGCCTGGTCGGCGGTCTGGCGGAAGGTGTCGAGAAGGGGGGAGTTTCGGGTCTCGTCCAAGGCGTCCGCCAGAAGTTGTTCGGGACTACCGGGGACGGCGTTGGAGAGTTCGTTCCGGATTCCCCAGGCAATCAGGCGGCGGCACCCGGGCCAGCGGCAGGCGGCCCGGCGCAGGATGCGGGTGAATTCGAGGATTTGGAAGAGGTTGAGGCGGGCGGTGTCCTCTCCGGCCAGGGCCGCGCAGGTACGGAATTCGGGATGGCCGTGGATGCGGGCAAAGGAATCTTCGAGAAGCATGGCGGCGGCGGCCAGGGCGCAGAGCCGGTACCAGTTGCGGTTGTCTGGGGCGGCGGGGAAACGGCGGGTGCTGCCGGGCAGATAGAGATGGCCCTCGACGGTGAGGGTGGCGGTGCCCCGTTCGATGAGGTCGTCGGAATCGAGCTGGCCCAGGTCCTCGACCGCGCAGGCGGTGCCGGTGAGGGCGGCGAGCAGGGCTTGGAGGGCGGGGGTGATGTCGACCAACCGGCACTCCAGGGTGATGGCGAGGATGTAGGCCTCGGAGGTGCCCAGGTCGCCGCGCAGGAAGCGGTAGCCCGATTCGGGATTGCCCCGGTGAATCTGGCGGGCGACGTCGAGGTAGCGCTCCATTTCGGGCGGGGTGAGGCGGCGGGCCAGGCGGGCGTAGCCGTCGAGGAAGGCCATGGCCAGCTCGCCGTCGGTTTCGCGCAGGCCGCGCACCCAGTCGAGGAAGGCGCGCACCTGTTGGGGGGATTCGCCCATGCCGCCCTTGGCGAGGGTTTCGAAGAAGCGGATGCCGTGGTTCAGCTTCTGCTTGGCCAGGGAGGTGCCGGTTTCCACCACATCGACGAAGATGCCGGGGAGGTCCAGGAGCCAGCGGTTGGCGGGGCCGAGGGCGCCGAGGAACTGGCGGAGCAGGTAGTCGAAGCAGCCTTGGTCGGCCTGTTTGAGCAGGGCGAAGAAGGCGGCGGTCACTTCCCGGCGCTGCGGTCCGAGGTAGCCCTCGCGGAAGAGTTCCTCGATGGTCTGAGCGAAGACTTCGCGGTAGCCCCAGGTCACGCTGCGCAGGGAGAAGCCGTGGTAGCGCTCGAGGTCAGGATTGGGGTTCGGCTGGTCCACCGGCGGATTCTTCCATCAGGTCGCCGAAATACAGCTCGGCGATGTTCTGGACCGACTGCTGCACCTCGGGCTCGTCGGCGAGGGTCTGGCCGATGGCGTGGCGGATGGCCTGGACGGGGGAGAGTCCCTCCTTGACCAGCCGGGCCACGTAGACCAGCAGGCGGCTGGAGACGCCCTCGTCGAGACCGAAGCCCTTGAGCTGGCGGATTTTCGCCCCCATCTCGGCCAGTTTGCGGCTGTCCTCCTCGGAGAGATGGCTCTCGCTCGCGATGATTTTCGTCTCCACATCCACCGTGGGGTGGGCGAAATCGAGGCTGGCGAAGCGCTGCTTGGTGGACTGCTTGAGGTCTTTGACCACGCTCTGGTAGCCGGGGTTGTAGCTGAGGACCATCATGAAAGCCGGGTGGGCGCGCACCACCTCGCCGGTCTTGTCGATGTAGAGGATGCGGCGGTCGTCGGTGAGCGAGTGGATGATGACGGTGGTGTCCTTGCGGGCTTCGACGATTTCGTCGAGATAGCATATGCCCCCGTGGCGGACGGCGAGGGTGAGGGGGCCGTCCTGCCAGACGGTTTCGTTGTCCTTGAAGAGGAAGCGCCCCACCAGGTCGGCGGCGGTGAGGTCCTCGTGGCAGGACACCGTCACCAGGGGCAGTTCGAGGGCATGGGCCATGTACTCGATGAAACGGGTCTTGCCGCAGCCGGTCGGCCCCTTGAGAATGAGGGGGATATGGGCCTGGAAAGCGGCCCGGAAAACGATTTCCTCCTCGTTCTGGGCCACGTAGTTGGGGCGGTGCCGGATGCGGAACTGCTCGATGGTCTGTTGCTGGTTCAAGGGGCCGGTCTTTCCATGAATGTGCCCTGGGCCTTCGCCTTCACTCTGCCGTTCTGTTCGAGCTGAGACTCGACGACGTGGAGCGGCGGCTGGGAGCGGGCGAGGTGCGCCCGCACCACCAGCGGCGTGGCGAGCGCGACCGGATGCCGGAAGCGCACATTGAGCTTGGCGGTCAGCGCCCCAACGCCGTGGGCGAACAGACAATTTGTCATCGCCCCGTCCAAAAGCGAGGAAATCACGCCACCATGCAGCAATCCCGGATAGCCTTCGCAGCGGTCCGGGCAGGCGAAGGTGGCCGCGATGCCGCCGTCCTCGCTCCAGACATAATCCAGGCCGAAGCCGGATTCGCGGGAGGGATTGCAGACTACGCAGCGGGGATGGGCGGCGGCGCGGGTTTGTTCGAGCAGAGGCTGGGTCGGGCTAGTGGTCGCAGGCATTCCCGCCCACTTCCAGGGTTCCCGCCAGGAAGTCCCCGACGATCTTCTCGGGGGTGCCGGTGGGGGCGCCGACGACCACTTGGATGCTGTTTGCCGCGAAGAGGCTCTGGGCCCGTTGCCCCATGCCGCCGGCGATGATCACGTTCGCGCCCTGCTCGTGCAGCCAGCGGGGCAGGACGCCCGGCTCGTGGGGGGGCGGGGTGAGCAGTTTGGTGCCGGCGATGGTCTTGCTGGTCTCGTCGGCGGTGACCAGGGCGAACTGCTCGCAGTGGCCGAAATGCATGCACAGACGGCCTTCGGCCAGGGGGATGGCGATCTTCATCATGCTGGTTTCTCTTGGTTGATGGAGGAAGAGGGACTAGACCCAGTGGGATTCCACGTTGCTGGCGGCGGCTTCCTTGAGCTGGCCCGCCTTGAACTGCGCGACGGCTTCGGCGACCGTGCCGGTGGCGCCGGTGAAAATCTTCACCTCGCCCGCCTGGAGGGTGGCGAAGGCCTTCGGGCCGACGTTGCCGGTGATGACGGCGTCCACCCCGAGGTCCACCACGTTCCGGCCCGCCTGGATGCCCGCGCCCTGGGCGGCGTTGAGGTTCTGGGAATTGTCGCTGGCCGAAAACTCTCCGGTTTCCGGATCGACGACCACGAAGAACTTGGCCCGCCCGAATCGCGAGTCCACAGTGGCGGCCAAATCCTTGCCCTGGGCGGTGACGGCTACTTTCATGATGGCTCCTTTGACGCTTGCGCCGGTTCAGGCCGAACCAGCATCAAGCAGTCACAGCAAGGCCCGTGCCAAACGCGGCTCTGGCGGGAGACGGCGTCCGTTCCATCCGTTTCACCGCTTGGTCAGACAGGGCCGGTATCAACGGAGCCCGTCCAGAATGTCCATAATCGTGCAGATTGCGCGATTATTGCCGCCTGCCGCGGCCGTCGGCCTCGGGGGTGGCGATGCCGAGCTGGCGGATTTTGCGGTAGAGGGTGCTGGGGTTGATGCCGAGTTCGCGGGCGGTGAGCTGGCGGTTGCCCCGGTGGCGCTGGAGGGTTTCGGCGATGGTGAGGCGCTCGATGCTGTCGAGGCTCATGGGTTTACCGCCCGGCCGGCCTTGCCCGGTCTGGGGCCGGAGTTCGGGGGGGAGGTGGTTGATCTCGATCATCCCGCCCCGGCAGAGGACGAAGGCCTGCTCGACGATGTTCTCGAGTTCCCGGACATTGCCCGGATAGTCGTGCTCCATGAGGCGGGCGAGAACCTCGTCGGACACGCCCGCGATGTCCTTCCCCTGCAACTGGTTGAATTTGACCACGAGGTGATCGACCAGAAGCGGGATGTCCTCGCGGCGCTGGGCCAGGGGGGGGAGGTCCAGGTGGACCACCCGGATGCGGTAGAAGAGGTCCTCGCGGAAGTCGCCGTCGCGCACCCGTTCGGCCAGATTCCGGTTGGTGGCGGCGATCACCCGCACGTTGACGGGGACCGGTTTCACTCCGCCCAGCGGCTCGATGACGCGCTCCTGGAGGACGCGCAGCAGGCGCACTTGCATGGCGGGGGAGATGTCGCCGATCTCGTCGAGGAAAATGGTGCCGCCGTCGGCCAGGGCGAAGCGTCCGGGCTTGTCGCGCTTGGCGTCGGTGAAGGCCCCGGCCTTGAAGCCGAACAGCTCGCTTTCCAGGAGGGTGTCGGGCAGGGCGGCGCAGTTCACGGCCACGAAGGGTTTGCGGGCGCGGGGCGAGAGGTGGTGGATGGCGCGGGCGAACAGCTCCTTGCCCGTGCCGCTGGGGCCCTCGATGAGAACCGTCGAGCTGCTTTCCGCCACCTGCGGCAGAATCTCGAACAGCCGGGTCATGGCCGGGCTGCGCCCGATGATGTCCTCGAAGCTGTAGCGGGCGGCGAGTTCCTTCTGCAAGCGTTCGACCCGGCTCAAATCCTGGAAGGTCTCGACCCCGCCGACCACCTCCCCGCCCCGGTTTTTCAGCAGGGCGGTGGCGATGCGGATGGGGATGCGGCCGCCCTGCTGGTTGACGATGTGGGCGGTGGCGCCGAGCACCGGTTTGCCGCTGGCGATGGTCTGGCGCAGCGCGCAGTTCCGCTCGCAGATGCTGGCGCGGAACACCTCGGAGCAGGGCCGTCCCATCGCCTGTTCGCGGGAGACGCCGGTGATCCGCTCGGCGGCCCGGTTGAAGGCCGTGATCCGCCACTCGCGGTCCACCGTGAACACCCCCTCGTTGATGGAATCGAGGATGGTGGCCTCGCGTTCGCAGGGATTGTCCTGTTTCGCGCCCATCATTGCCTTTTTCGTGCAGAATGCATGGTTTTGTCTTGCCGAATCTACCTTTTTGCACGATTGCTGTCAAGCGGTCTCCCGTGCCGAGGGGACGAGAGGCGCTGGCATGGGTTGTGCTTTTGGGAAAGCATGAAACTCGCGATTCCCCATTGGTTAGGTCGGGTGAGCCCGGTGTTCGACGTGGCGGGGCGGCTGCTGGTCGTCACCCTCGACGGGGCGGAGGCGGGCCGGCGCGAGGAGGTGTCGGCCACCGAGGAGAATCCCTGCGCGCGGGCCGCCCTGCTGGCCCGGCTGGGGGTGGGGGTGCTGATTTGCGGAGCGATTTCTCGGCCTCTGGAAATGGCCGTCGCCGCCCTGGGCATCGAGGTGTTCTCGCAGACCTGCGGCGACGTGGAGCAAGTACTCGCGGCCTATCTCGACGGCCGGATTGCCCAGGATCGTTTCCTGATGCCGGGCTGCTGCGGCCGCCGCCGTCGCGGTCGCCGCGGGCGCGGTTGCCAAAGGGGAACGCGATGAAACCAACTGATCCATGGATCCCGCCTGCCGCTGGCGGGAAAACCGGAAACCAGGTAGGCGCAGCGGCCCGTGCGAGCGCCACCGAAGCCAAGTGAAACCGGGAAGCCCGGACGGCTTCCCCAAGCGAAGGAGACACATCATGCCAGGTGGAAATGGAACAGGACCGATGGAAATGGGGCCGATGACGGGACGCGGGGCGGGGTATTGCGCGGGCTACCAGATGCCCGGCTACGCCAATCCTATTCCGGGCCGGGGCTGCGGCCGGGGCTTCGGCTTCGGCGGCGGTCGCGGTCGCGGCTTCGGCTTCGCCCAGGGTGCCCGGTGGGGCATGATGCCCTATGCGGCACCGAGTGCCGAACAGGAGCGCGAAGCCCTGAAGAGCCAGGCCGAGAATCTCGAAGCGGCCCTCGCCGACATCCGCCAGCGGCTCGCCGGTCTGGCGGAAGCCAAGTAGCGGACCGGAATTCCGGAACCCAAACCCAGGCCGGTGGAAGGTGGACAACGACCGTCTTCCACCGGCTTTCCCAACAGATTTTCGGAAAGGAACAGCGGATGATTCTTGCGGTTGCCAGCGGCAAGGGCGGCACGGGAAAAACCACGTTTTCGGTCAATTTGGCCTATGCTCTGGCGTGGCGCGAGGAGCAGGCCCCGGCGGCCGGACGGCGGCAAATCCGCCTGCTCGACTGCGATGTGGAGGAGCCGAACGACCATCTGTTCGTGCGGCCGACCTTCACGGACGAGACGGTGGTCACGGTTCCGAAACCGGTCTGGGACAGCGGGACATGCACGGGCTGCGGCACCTGCGCGGCGGCCTGCCACTACAACGCGCTTGCCGTGGTGAAGGGCAAGGTGCTCATTTTCAATGAGCTGTGCCATTCCTGCGGGGCCTGTTCCTACGTGTGTCCCCACGGTGCCTTGACCGAGCGGGAGGCCAGGATTGGCGTGGTGCAGAGCGCCCCCGGCCACCGCCCGTTCCATTTCGCCCACGGGTTGCTCGATATCGGCGAGACGCTGGCGCCCAAGGTCGTGCGCGCGGTCAAGGCGCATCTCGACCCCAAGGCCATAAACATCATCGATGCCTCCCCCGGCACGGCCTGCCCGGTCGTCGGCGCCGTGCAGGGCGCCGACGCCGTGCTGCTGGTGACGGAGCCGACCCCCTTCGGCCTCAACGATCTGAAGCTCGCCGTCGGCCTCACCCTGAAAATGGGCGTGCCGACTGGCATCGTGGTCAACCGTTCCAACGGGGAGGACCGGATCATCGCGGACTACGCCGCCCAGGTGGGGCTGCCCATCGCGGGCCGGATTCCCTTCCGCCGCGAGTATGCGGAGGCCTATTCCGGCGGGGCGATTCTGGTCGAGCGGTTCCCCGAGCTGCGCCAAAACCTGCTGGACATCTTCGACCATCTGAAGACCGCCTGTCCCCCCGTCCCCGGCGAGGAGAACTGGCGGCTGGCAGCGGGCACGGCCAAGCCATTCGATATAGGGACGGCCGACTCCTACCGGGAAGTCACCGTCATCAGCGGCAAGGGCGGCACCGGCAAGACCACCGTCGTCGCCTCCCTCGCCCAACTGGCGGGAAACCAGATTCTGGCGGACAACGACGTGGACGCGGCCGACCTGCACCTGCTGCTGGCCCCGACCGTGCGCGAGGTGCATGATTTCGTCGGCGGAGTGAAGGCGACAATCGACCCTGCGGCCTGCTTCGGCTGCGGCAAGTGCGCGACGCTCTGTCACTTCCACGCGATCCGGCTGGGCGGACCGGGCAACGACTTGGTCCGCCAGACCTACCGGATCAATCCGCTGGCCTGCGAGGGCTGCGGGCTTTGTACCCTGGTCTGCCCTGTGCAGGCCATCTCCAGCCGGGCAAACGTGACCGGGAACTGGTGCGTGTCGGCCACTGCCAACGGTCCCATGGTCCATGCCCGGCTCGGCATTGCCGAGGAGAATTCCGGGCGGCTGGTCGCCCAGGTCCGGAGCCGGGCCGGGGAACTGGCCGGCGAACTGAAACGGGAGCTGATTCTCGGCGACGGCCCGCCGGGCACCGGCTGCCCCGTCATCGCCTCGGTTTCGGGAACCGATCTGGTGCTCATCGTAACCGAGCCGACCGTGTCCGGCGTCCACGACATGGAGCGGGTGCTGAGCCTGGCCAGGCACTTCGGCGTGCCGGTGGCCGTGGTGGTCAACAAGGCCGACCTCAACCCCGAACAGGCGCGGCGCATCGGCGACATCGCCCGGGACAACCGGGCGCGGGTCATCGGCAGCATCCCCTTCGACCGGGTGGTGAACGACGCCCTCATGGCCGGAAAAACCGTGATCGACTACGGCGAAAGCAGGGCCGAAAAGGCCATCCGCGACATCTGGCTCGAACTGAAGAACATCCTGACCAAACTGGGAGAAACGAATCCATGAGCGAAATGAAGCAGGCAGGTGTCCCCGAGGCGGACGAGTTCTTCGGACGAATGAACGACCCGACGGCGGCCGCATCGATCAAGGGCATCTGCGGCGACGAGATGGAGTTCCATCTCTACATCCGCGAGGACCGCATCGAGGACATCCGCTACTTCACCCAGGGTTGCGGCAACACCCGGGCCTGCGGCCGCGCCGTGGCCCGCCGCGCCAAGGGCCGCACCGTCACCGACGCCCTCTCCATCAGCGCGGGCGAAATCATCCGTTCCGGCGAATGCGAACCCCAGGCCGGACGGCACTGCGCCATCCTGGCCGTGACCACCTTCTACCGCGCCGTCGCCGACTATCTCCTCGCCCCCTGAATTCGCCATCGGAATCGCTATCGCTATCCAAACCTCGCCGGAATGCGCAAGTAAGATGCTTTCTTCAACGCTATGCAAATCAAATGCGTGGAGCGGCCACGTCCCCGTGGCCACGGCGCGTAGCGCCGGAAGCGCCCCGACCAACCCGCAAGGTGGGCATGGCGTGTCACGGGTGGTCGCGAGGACGCGACCGCTCCACGCGATAGGTTGGCATGGTCTCCGGCGCGGGCGGAACATGTCCTGCCCCCCAACCGGGAAACAGGTTGTTCAGTTTACGCGCTCCTTGTGCCCAACGGAGGGAGTTCTTGCCATCGGAATCGCCATCGGAATCGCTTCCCCCTTCCCGACCAACTGAAAAGGACAGAATCATGAGCATGCCCGCCGAAGCCAAACAAGCCTGGGATCGTCACGAAGGTCCCGTCATCCTCGCCACCGTCGATGCCGACGGCTGTCCTAACATCATCTACGCCACCTGCGCCAGCCGCTACGGCGAGGATCGTCTGGTGGTGGCCGACAACTATTTCGACAAGACCCGGAAGAACATCCAGGCCGGCTCCAAGGGGGCGATCCTGTTCATGACCGGGGACCGGAAGGCCTATCAGGCCAAGGGCACGTTCGAATACCACGAGTCCGGCCCGGTCTTCACGGACATGAAGAAATGGAATCCGCCCGCCCATCCCGGCCACGCGGCGGCGGCGTTGGTCGTCGAGGAGGTATATTCCGGGGCCCGACTCGTCCAGGACTGATCCACGGAGCCAGACCATGAACGTGGCCGTACTCGGCGCCAGCGCCAACCCCGAGCGCTACAGCAACCAGGCCGTGGCCCTGCTCAAGGCCAAGGGGCACACCGTCTTTCCCGTCCATCCGGCGGTGACGGAACTTCACGGCCTCAAGGTCTATCCGAGCCTGGCGGCGATTCCGGCAGCGGTCGATACCGTCACGGTCTATCTGGCGGCGGACAAGTCCTCCGCCCTCGCGGCGGATTTCCGCCAGGCCCGGCCGAAACGGGTCATCTTCAACCCCGGCGCGGAGAATCCGGCGCTGGCGGCCAGCCTGGAGCAGGACGGCTGCCGGACCCTCGAAGCCTGCACTCTGGTCATGCTGCATACAGGACAATTCTGAATGAACGACGGCCTGCTTACCGTTCTGGTGGAAAATACCGCCGGCAAGATGGGTTTGATTGCCGAACACGGCCTGTCCTTCTGGATCGGGCTGGACGGCAGGAAGATTCTCTTCGACACCGGGCAGGGCAATGTGCTGGCCCACAACGCCCGGCGGCTGGGCATCGCCCTGGACGAGGCCGATTTTGTCGTGCTCAGTCACGGGCACTACGACCACACGGGCGGGCTCGGCGACGCGCCGGTCCGCCCGCTCCACGCCCATCCCGCCGCCTTCGAGCCGAAATTCGGGCGCAATCCCGACGGCAGTTCCCGCCCCATCGGTATGCCGGACATCAAGTACGCGGGCGAGCGGGTGCCGGTGACCGGGCCGACCCGGCTGACGGAGCGCCTGTGGCTCACCGGCCCGGTGCCGCGCCGGACCGATTTCGAGGACACCGGCGGCCCCTTTTTCCTGGACGCTGCCTGCACCTGCCCGGACCCGCTGACCGACGACCAGGCGGCGTTCGCCGAGACCCCCCTCGGCACGGTGGTCATTCTCGGCTGCGCCCATGTCGGCATCATCAACACCCTCTGGTGGATTCGGGAACTGACCGGCGACCGCCCGATCCACACGGTCGTCGGCGGCACCCATCTGGTCAATGCCAGCGCCGAGCGCCTGGACCGGACCGTGGCCGAGCTGCGCCGTCTGGACATCCAGCGTCTGCTCTCCTGCCACTGCACCGGCTTCCCCGCCCAGGTCCGCCTTTGGAACGAGTTCCCCGGCCGCTGCGCCACCTGCCCCACCGGCACCGCCCTTGATATCGGGGGATGATTTCCTCGGCGGGTTTTCTGACTCCGTGACTTCGTGACTCCGTGGTGAGATCAGGGACGGTAGGGGCGGGGGTCCCAGGCGGGGGTTTGGGCGAGCCAGAGGGACCAGTCTGGCTGGTCGCTTCCGGCGAGGTTGGCAAGTTCCCGGCGGGCGTGGCGGCGGAAGAAGACGTGGGTGTCGTCGAGGTAGCGGACGAGGATGGCGGCACCGGTCCGGGAGCCGCAGCGGGCGGCGGCGCGGGCCAGCCAGAGTTCCAGGTGGGCCAGCATGTAGCGGGGGGATGCCGCCGCGCCGACGGGGACGGCATGGCCGGTGAGGCCCTCCCGCGCGAGCAGGATTTCCAGGGCCGGGATCAGGGCGGGGTCGGCCTGGCGCTCGACGGCGTAGGCCACGTTGCGCAGGCGGGAGTAGAAGGGATAGGCCACGATGTCCTTGCGCTCGCGGTCGTAGGGCATGACGTGGGGAACCGGCTCGCCGAGGCCGGGGAGGTCCGCGATCAGCCGGGCCAGGGGGGCGACGACTTCGCGGCCACCCGAGCGTCCGGCCATGACCAGCAGACGGTTGACCAGGGTGTAATCGTCCTCGCCCTTGCCGCCGGCGACCACGCCCATGCGGAAGGCGCGGAGATGGGGCAGGGTGGTGTGGCGCTGTTCGGCGATGGCCTGTTCGAGCAGGGCGGCGAGGAAATCGGCGCCGCTGGCCGAGCCATGCCAGGCCAGGGCCAGACAAAGCTGGGCGCGCTCGGAATGGAAGGGGTCGGCGGGGGTCTGGTCGGCCAGTTGGGCGTAGCGGGTCTCGAGCGGGGGCAGGGCCTCGCGGGCGGGGAAGTAGAGCACCCGCTGCAGGGCGGCGAACCCGCCCGTGGGGAGGGCCGCCAGGGCCTCGTCGAGCTGGTCGGCGGGCTTGGCGGCGGCGAAGGCCCAGTCGGGGAGGATGCCGAGCTGTTTCAGTTCCTCCTGCAACTCGGGCAGATTGATGTCGCGGACCCCGCAACCGGCCTTGGCGGCGGCGAGGGCGGCGAGGCCGATGGCGTAGCCCGCGTTCTTGATGTCGGCGTTCATGCGGCAGAAACAGGTGGCGTCGCGCTCGCCGGAAATGGCTTTCGCGGCCACCAGCAGGCCCTCGATTCCCTGGGGGACAAAGCAGCCGTAGGGGATGCGCACCTGCAGAGGTGAACCGCCGCCCGCGCCGCCGAGACGGTCGAAGTCGGAGGAGGCGAAGGCGTGGCTGTCGGTCTGGGTGCAGGCCACCGCCAAGGTGTCGGGGAAGATGCGCTGGGTGAGGATGTCGGCCATGGTCAGGGCGTAGTCGCCCTCGATGCGCCGGGCCTCGCGGGGGGTCAGCATGGGGGAGATGTGATGGGGGGAATTGCCCCGGTGGGCGACGGCAATGGCCCGCAGGCGTTCCGAATAGACATCGGGATGGAAGAGGCCGGGGTCGGTGAGGTAGCGCTGGGCGAGGAAACTCGGGGTGGGGTAGACGTCCTTGCCCCACATGCTGTAGGATTGGACCATGCCGTCGTGGGGGTCGCCGATCTGGTAGCGGGCGCCCGCCTGGGCGGCGAGATCACCGTCGCCGGTGGCGTCGATGCTCACCTTGGCGTCAATGGCAATCAGTCCGTCCTCGTTGGCCGCGAGCACTTGGGCGAGCCGTCCGTCCTGCACGACCGCGCCGCAGATGCGGGTGCCGGTGAGCAGACGCACGCCGAGGGAGTCCGCCTTGCGCCGGAGCAGCTCGGCATGGGAAAGACCGCCGGGGCTCGAACCGACGACCTGGCCGGGATTCAGGCGTTTGGCCTCCTCGATGGCCGCCGCCGAGGCGCCGCCGCGATAGCCCGCATAGTAGCCCACCACGCCGCCCGTGGTGTGGGTGCCGCCCAAATCCCGGTTCACTTCGAGGGCGACCACGTCGCCGCCGCGCTCGGCGGCGGAGAGCATGGCCATGCCCCCACCGGTGCCGACGCCCGCCACGCAGACTTCGCAGGACAGGCGCACAGCCGGTTGCAGGGTCGCCGGACGGGTGGCGAGGAACAGGGGAACCGGCAGGGCGTCGTCGGCGGCGGGTTCGGGCGCGAGGTCCGCCAGCTCCACCGGATTGCCGCAGCCCCGCACGGTGCCGCCGACTGCCGCCGCCGGGGCGAGGGGAAGCCCGGCCAGGAGGGCGTCGATCTGCGCCGCCGTGTCGGCCACCTCGTCGAGGGAGAAGCCCCAGGACAGGGCCGGAACGGCGGCAAGGTTGGGGCAGGGGGAGGCCGGAACCGGGGAGTCGGGCTGGGCAATGTGGCACTCGTAGGCCAGATGGGACAGACTGGCCTGCGCGAAAGCCGGGACAGTGGTTTTGAGGAACAGGGCCGCATCCACGCTTTTCTGGCGGGCGGCGGTTTCCAGTTGGCTGCGGGCCAGACCCCGCTCGCCCGTGGTTTCGGCCTGGTAGGCGTATTCGATGACGATGGCGTCGTTGCGCAGGGTGGGATGCAGGCGCAGGCTGTCGGCCACCAGCCCGAGCGCCTGTTCGGCCCCCGCCAGCTCCGTGTCTTCCGGCAGATCGGACTGGCTCGGCAGACCCATCTCGAAGACCGCATGGACGAGGGCGCTGCCCGCCTCGACCGAGGACCGGCCCGCGAGCAGGCGCAGCAGATTGGCGTTTTCGCTGGCATCGAGAATGGCCCGTCCCGGCAGCCACGCCAGACCGGAGGGGCAGGCCAGGAGCAGGCCGGTGGCTTGGTCGTCCGCGACGGTCGCGGCGACCGGCTCCGCCTCGAAGAGGACGGGAATGCCCTGTTCCTCCAGAATGGCGAGAAGGTGCTGCCGGGTCATCCCCTCGGGGGCGAGGATTTCGCCGTGCCCGTGCGCCCGGAACAGCCGCCGGAAGGGTTCCGGACAGCGCCGGAACGCGCCGTCGTCCGGAGTGCAGGCGACGAAGGTGTGGTTATAGGCGCTGATCTCGCGCCCGAGATAGGCTCGTTTCTCGATGACGGCCACGGAACGGCCCATCTGCGCCGCCCGCACCGCCGCCAGACATCCCGCCAGCCCGCCGCCCACCACCAGCACATCCATCGCGTCGCGCATCGTCGATCTCCAGAAAAAGCCGGCCATTGCCGGCGGCTACTACGGTTCGGGAAACGGGAAACTGTACCGCCCCATCGGGGAGGCGTCCAGATGCGGGAGACGGGATGGACGGGATGGACGGGATGGACGGCATGGACGCTTCCGCTCGGGCTTGCGCCGGAAGGTCGGTCGGAGAGCGCCGGTCCTTCTATTCCTCGCTGCCTTGCCCTCGATCTCCCTACTCGGCGGGGAGGGCCATGATGTCGGCGAGGCGTTTTCCGGCGGGGGGGCCGGTGAGGATTTCGACCCGTTTGCGGAAGCGGCCGCGGGTGTCCACGAAGAGGATGGGCTCGAAACGGCCCGCGCCGTCGCCGTTGGCGTAGAGGATGATGTCGTCGGCGCTGAGGGTGGGGATGCCGAGGCGCTTGCTGAGGGGGAAGTCGATGCCGGCTTTGCCGTGCATGGCCCGGTAGATGAGTTCGGTGCAGCAGAGGTAGGTGGCGTTGTCGAAGTCGAAGCCGAAATCGTAGCCGGTGCCGAGCAGGGCGAAGACTTTGGCGAGGACTTCGACGCGCTCGGTGGGACTCAGCCGGGGACGCAGGACCACCAGACGGTAGACGTGGCCGGCGAGGATGTGGTCGAGGGAGTTGAAGATGACGCCTTCGGAGACGCTTTCGATCAGTTCGGCGGGTTCGCCGGAGGGGAGGCGGGTCCGGGCGAGGTCCTGTTCGGCCTTCTGGCGCTTGCTCTCGGGGAAGTCGGCGAAGGCGGCCGG
>LVAZ01000162.1 GCA_001603055.1 Victivallales bacterium Lenti_02 | reverse complement strand
GCCGGAACCCGTCCCCGCGCCGGAACCCGTCCCCGAGCCGGAACCCGTCCCCGCGCCGGAACCCGTCCCCGCGCCGGAACCCGTCCCCGCGCCGGAACCCGTCCCCGAGCCCTCCACTGAGTCCACTATGTCCACTGTGTCCACTTCCCCCAAAAGCGCAGAAACCCCCGTGTTTCCTCCGCCCGCCACCCCTGTTTCACCCTCCCTGCCGACAGCGGTGGGCGAGCGGTTGCGCTATGCCCGCGAGCGGGCGGGGCTGAGCATTGCGCGGGTGGCCGAGGAAACCTGCCTTACCCCCGCGTTCATCGGGAATCTGGAGCGGGGCAACTATGCCGACCTGCTGCCCCTGGCCTTCGCGCGCAGCTATGTGCGCCGGCTGTGCGGAATCTATTGCCTGCCCGAGCCGGAGACGGTCGCGGATTTCGTCCGCGAATACCAGGCGGCACGGGGCGGCAAAGAGGCATCCCGGCCATTCTTCCATGTGGCTCCGGATGGCGACGACGGGGCTTCCAAGGTCGTCTATGTGCCGAACGAGGTCATGGGCGAGCAGCGGGAAGGGCCGCGCTGGTCGGTGGGCAAGGTGGTGGCGGGGCTGATGGTGGTGCTCGCGGTGGCCTTGAGCGTGACCACGATCACCCTGTTCGCGCTGCGCTATCTGCGGCCAGAGAAACCGGCACCGGACCCGGTTCCCGCCGAGGCGGTGACGGGGGATCAGCCTGCGACAACGCCGCCGGTCGACCTGCGCCGGTTCATCCTGCCCGAGGAACTCCCCATGGACGAGCTGCCCATCCCGAAATAGGCGGGGCGACGGTCCTACGGGTAGTTGCCGCTGCCGTCGGGGGTGCGGGCCTGGGTCCAGTCGAGCACGCCCTCGGGACAGGGATACTTGCGGGCCAGCTCCTCGTCGAGGTCGATGCCGAAGCCGGGGGCCTCGTTGGGATACACGTAGCCGTCGCGCACCTCGGGGCAGCCGGGGAACATCTCCTTTTCGAGATCGGAGAAGCCGGCCCATTCCTGGACCCCGAAGTTGCGCGAGCTGACATCGAGATGGACGTTGGCGGCGTGGCCGACCGGGGACACGTCGCCGGGGCCATGCCAGGCGGTGCGGATGCCGAAGGCTTCGCAGAGAGTCGCCAGCTTGCGGGCCGGGGTCAGGCCGCCGATGGCGCTGATATGGCAGCGGATGAAGTCGATCACCCGCTCCTCGATCAGCGGCTGCCATTCCTTGGCGTTCACGAACAGCTCGCCCATGGCCAGGGGCGTGGCGCACTGCTGGCGCACCCGGCGGAACCACTCGATCTGCTCGGGCGGCAGGAGGTCCTCGAGGAAGAACAGGCCGAAGGGTTCGAGTTCCTTGGCCAGCCGGATGGCCCGGATCGGCACCAGCCGCTCATGCACGTCGTGGAGCAGCTCGATCTCGTCGCCCAGCTCCTCGCGCAGATGGGCGAAGAGCCGGACCGTGGCCCGCAGGTAGGCGTCGGGATCGAAATAGGCCCCGTCGGGCGAACCGGCCGGGGGCTGGATTCTGCCCAGCCGCCCGCCGTAGCCGCCCATCTGGGCGCGCACGAAGCGCAGGCCCTGGGCCTGGAAGGCGCGGACCCGGTCGGCCACTTCGGCGGGCTCGCGGCCGTCGGCGTGGCGGTAGATGGCCGCGCCCTCGCGGCACTTGCCGCCGAGCAACTGGTAGACCGGCAGGCCCGCCAGCTTGCCCTTGATGTCCCACAGGGCCATGTCCACCCCCGAGAGGGCGTTGTTCATCACCGGCCCCGAGCGCCAGTAGGCGTTCACATGGACCAGATGCCAGATGTCCTCGATGCGCTGCACGTCCCGTCCGGCGAGGAGGGGGGCCAGATACTGGTCCACCACGGTCGCCACCGCCGCGTGGCGCTGGGTGAAGGTCGCGCAGCCGAGCCCGTACAGGCCCGGCTCGGAGGTCTCGACCTTGACCACGATCAGACGCTTCTGGACGCTGCCCGCGCCGGGCGAGGTGAGAATGGCGCGGACGCTGCGGATGGTGGGATTGCTCATCGCTTCACTCCGTGGAGGCAGAATAAAACGGGACGGGGCGCGTTTTCCGGCAAAGGGCAGGTGTGTCGTTCCGGAATGTAGCCTGCCCGGCAACCTTGTCTCCCGTTCCCCGGCGGTTTTCTTCTCCGCCCCACCAAGGAGCCGGCCATGAACCACGACCTTCGCATTCCCCTGGTCCTCTGCCTGGTTGCGCTTGCGGCGGGGGCGCAGTTACCCTATGTGGTCGTCGATACCGGCCAGGCTCTTTGCTACGACAACGCCCGCCGGATTGCCGAACCGCTGCCGGGCCAGCCATTCTTCGGGCAGGATGGCCAGTATCGGGGGCCGCAACCCTCCTACCGGGCCGGCGCCGACGGCATCGTGGCGGACCTCAACACCGGGTTGCAGTGGGTCTCCGCCGGAAAGGGGAAACTGCGGTGGGAGGATGCCGTGAAGGGGGCGGCCGCCTGCCGGGCCGGGGGGCATGGGGACTGGCGGCTGCCGAGCATCAAGGAGCTGTATTCGCTGATTCTGTTCAGCGGCACCGACCCCGATCCCCGCAGCGCCACCGGGGGGACGCCGTTCATCGATACCCGTTTCTTCCCCTTCCTGTATGGTCGGGCCGAGGATGGGGACCGCATCATCGACTCCCAGTTCGCCACCGCCACCCTGTGCCGCGATCCGCTGATGAACGGCATGAAGGCGATGTTCGGGGTCAACTTCGCCGACGGCAGGATCAAGGGCTATCCCGTCGAGGCTCGCGGTCCGCGGGTCAAAACCTACTATGTGTTCTACGTCCGGGGCAATCCGGCCTACGGGCGGAACGAGTTCGTGGACAATGGCGACGGCACGGTGACGGACCGCGCCACCGGGCTGATGTGGCTGAAGGGCGACAGCGGCACCCATCGCGCCGGACCCCGGAAAGACGGGGCGCTGGATTGGGAGCAGGCACTGGCCTGGGCCGAAGGGCTCGACTACGCGGGCCATGCCGACTGGCGGCTTCCCAACGCCAAGGAATTGCAGAGCATCGTGGACTACGCCCGGTCGCCCGGGACGACCCGCACGGCGGCCATTGATCCGGTCTTCCTCTGCAGCGAGATTCGGAACGAGGGCGGCCAGCCGGACTGGCCCTATTACTGGACCGGCACCACGCATGCCGGGCCGCGCGGCGGCACCGCCGCCGTGTACCTCAGCTTCGGGCGGGCGTTGGGCTATATGCCGGACCGGCGGACCGGCGACAAACAGCTCCTCGATGTCCACGGTGCCGGAGCCCAGCGCAGCGACCCGAAAACCGGCGATCCCGCCGACTATGCGGGGGGACGCGGCCCCCAGGGCGATGTGGTCCGTATCCTCAACCATGTCCGCTGTGTCCGGTCGGCCAAATAGCCAGCCCGGAACTGGGAATGCGGCAGGCGAACGCCTGGACTACGAACGGCGCTTGGCCGGGTGGGGTTACTGCTGGGCGGGAGAGAAAAACGACGATTTTTCTCCTGTTTCACAGAATAACTGAGACGGGTGGGCGTTATCCGGACAAGCTCTTTTCCGACAGGGAGTATGGACTTCCCGGGGGCGGGGCTCTATCTTTGGTATCAATCGGTTTTTTTCCTGCCATGCGGAGTTGCTTCGATGGTTTTCCGTTCCGCAGCATACGGTAGTTGGTTCCTGCTGGCCGTGCTGGCTTCCGGCGCGGTGGGTGCGAAAGACGCGGTGGCGCCTTTCGAGGCGGCGGGGAGCTTCGTGGCGGCCAATCCGATCGACGAGATTCTGCTGAAAGTCTGGAAGAAGGAGGGGCTGGTGCCGGCCCATCTCTGCTCGGACGAGGTGTATCTGCGGCGGGTGTATCTGGATTTGACCGGGACGCTGCCGACGGTGGCGGAGGTGCGGGCTTTCCGCGAGGACGAGAGTGTGGACAAGCGGGCGGCGGTGGTGGAGCGGCTGTTCGCCCGTCCGGAGTTCGCCGACTACTGGTCGCTGCGCTGGTGCGACGTGCTGCGGGTGAAGGCGGAGTTTCCCATCAATCTCTGGCCGAACGCGGTGCAGGCCTACCATCGCTGGGTTCACGACGCCATGCGGACCAACCAGCCCTACGACCAGTTTGCGCGGGCCTTGCTGACCACGAGCGGGAGCAACTACCGGGACCCGGCGGTGAATTTCTACCGGGCCATCCAGGGGAAGACCAAGGGGACCATCGCCCAGGCGGTCGCGCTGACCTTCATGGGCATCCGTCTCGAAAAATGGCCGGAGGGGCAGCGCGAGGGGATGGAGGCCTTCTTCTCCCGCGTGATTTTCAAGCCGACGGCGGAATGGAAGGAGGAGATCGTGATGCTCGATCCCGCCGCGCGCACCCCTCTGAAAGCGGTGTTTCCCGACGGTGCCGAGACGACGGTTCCGGCCGGGACGGACCCGCGCCGGGTCTTCGCGGACTGGCTGATCCGGGTCGAGAACCCCTGGTTCGCGCGGGCGGCGGTGAACCGCCAGTGGTTCTGGCTGTTCGGCCGGGGCATTGTCCACGAGGCGGACGACATGTGGTCCGAGCAGCCGCCGGTTTCGCCCGAGCTGCTCGACTATCTGGCCGGGGAACTGGTGGCTTCCGGCTACGACACCCGGCATGTGCTGCGGCTGATCGTCGCCTCCCGCACCTACCAGCAGTCGGCGATTCCGCAGGGCGATCCGGCCCGGGCCGAAATTCTGTTCGCCTGCTATCCGGTGCGCCAGCTCGAGGCGGAGGTGCTGGTGGACGCGCTGATGCAGGTGTTCGGTCCCGGCGAGGAGTATTCGAGCCCGATCCCCGAGCCCTTCACCTTCATCCCCGCGACCCAGCGTTCCGTGGCGTTGGCCGACGGCAGCATCACCAGCCCGTTCCTCGAACTCTTCGGGCGGCCCGCGCGGGACACGGGGCTGCTGGCCGAACGGCACAGCCGGGCCTCGGACGGCCAGCGGCTGCACATGCTCAATTCGAGCCACATCCAGAACAAGATCGAGCGGGGCTGGGGTTTGAAGGACATTGGCCGCGAGGCCGGGAACGAGCCCGGCGAGGTGGTCCGGATGGTGTACGAGTCCCTGCTGTCCCGAGCGCCGACCCCGCTGGAGCTGATTGCCGCCGGAACCTATGCCAAGCAGCCCGGCATCTCTCGGACCCAGGCGCTCGCCGACCTGGCCTGGGCGCTGGTGAACTCCAAGGAATTCCTCTACCGCCATTAGCCTGCGCGACACGAGGTGAACAATGAACAGACCTGCATCAACCCATGGCATGACCCGGCGGGAAGCTCTGCGTCTGGGCCTGCTGGGCGCGGGCGGTCTGACCATGCTCGGCCAGCCGCTGGCGCGGGCGGCAGCCAAGGCCCCGCGCGCCAAGTCGGTCATCCAAATCTGGATGTGGGGCGGCCCGGCCCATACCGACACCTTCGACCCCAAGCCGAAAGCCGGCTACGACTACTGCGGACCGCTCGACAAGACCCTGAAAACCAATGTCTCCGGCATCGAGGTCGGCGAGCTGCTGCCGCTGCTGGCGAAGCAGGCGGACAAGTTTTCGATCATCCGCAGCATGACCCACGGCAACAACGGCCACGAGACCGCCTCCTACATGGTGCAGACGGGACGCACCCCCGGCCGGCTGGTCTTTCCCAGCGCGGGGGCGGTGGTGTCTCTGTTCAAGGGCTACGACAGCGGCTACAAGGGGCTGGTGCCGCCCTATGTGGTGCTGACCGAGGCCCAGGGGCGGTTTTCGGAGGCGGGTTTCCTGGGGCAGCGCCACAAGCCCTTCGCCACCGGCGGCGACCCGGGGCGGACCCCCTTCGCGGTCGAGGGCATCGTCGCCCAGGGGATCACCGACGAGCGGCAGAAGCTCCGGCGGGGGCTGCTCCATGAACTCGACACGCTGGGCCGGGCCATGCCCGACAATGCCGTCTTCGCCGCGCTCGACCGCTGCGAGGAGAACGCCTACGGCATGATGTTCGGCGAGACCCGCCAGATTTTCGACCTGGCCGGCGAAAAGGACGACCTGCGCGACCGCTACGGGCGCAACACCTTCGGCCAGTCCTGCCTGATGGCGCGGCGGCTGGTCGAGCTGGGTGTGCCCTACGTCACCATCAACTACAAGGGCTGGGACACCCACAAGCAGCATTTCGAGATCATGCGGCGGAAACTGCCCGAGATGGATCAGGGCATGGCCACGCTGTTGCAGGACCTGGCCGACCGGGGTCTGCTCGATTCCACCATCGTCTGGTGGGGCGGCGAGTTCGGGCGCGGTCCCAAGGTGGACTGGCAGGCACCCTGGAACGGGGGCCGTTCCCACTATGGTGCCTGTTTCTCGAGCGTCGTGGCCGGCGGCGGGTTCGCCGGCGGCCGGGTGGTGGGCGCTTCCGACGCCAAGGGCGAGCAGGTGGCCGACCGGCCGGTCTATCCGGTGGATTTGATCGGCAGCATCTACACGCTCATGGGCATCGATCCCGAGGGCAAGATGCCCAATCCCATGGGGCTGGACATACCCGTGCTTCCCACGGCCGAGGAGAAGGTGCCCAGAGGCGGATTGCTGCGGGAGATCATGTAGATGGGCAAGCCGTCCAAGTACCGCTTCCGGCGCTGGCTGGGGATGGCGCTGCTGGTTTTCCCCTGGGTTCTTCCGGGGCAGCCCGAGCGGCAGCCGAAGATCGGCTATGTGTTTCCGGCGGGGGGACGGCAGGGGACGAACTTCGAGGTGCTGGTGGGTGGCCAGCGGTTGCTCGGGGCGCTGGACATCCAGGTCTCGGGGGAAGGGGTCGAGGCGACGGTGGTGAAGTACTACCGCCCCCGCCGCAATCTGATGCCCGAGCAGCGCCAGGCCCTGCGGGCGAAGGTCGACGAAGTGCGCGGGAAGCGGCTGGCCGAACTGCCGGGCGAGGACGGCAAGGTGCGTCCCTGGCGGCAGCAAAGGCGGAACGCTCCGGCGGGCGACCCGGCGGCGGAGTTGCCCG
The DNA here is from genome assembly GCA_001603055.1 of Victivallales bacterium Lenti_02. Lineage (GTDB taxonomy): Bacteria > Verrucomicrobiota > Lentisphaeria > Oligosphaerales > Lenti-02 > Lenti-02. The sequence continues at coordinate 8,083 of LVAZ01000162.1, read as the reverse complement.
AGCATCCCCTGCTGCGCAATCTGGAGAAGATGACTCTCCGCGAACTTCAGAATCTCGAAAACGAGTTCTTCAATTTCCAGGTGGCCCGCCGCCGTCAGCCCAACACCCAGCTCGAGGAGATGGTGGTGGTCCGGGTGACCATCGATCCCAAAGCGCCGCCGGGCGACCGCGAGTTCCGCCTGCTGACTCCCCAGGGGCCGAGCAACCCGGTGTGCTTCCAGGTCGGCACCCTGCCGGAAGTCCGCGAGGTGGAGCCCAACGAGCCGGGCAGCTACCCGAATCTGCCCCCCGAGCCGCCGGCCAGGCTGCCCGTGGTCTTCAACGGCCAGATTCTGCCGGGCGATGTGGACCGGCTGGCTTTTCAGGCCCGCGGGGGCCAGAAACTGGTCGTGCAGGTGCAGGCCCGCCGCCTGATTCCCTATCTGGCCGACGCGGTGCCGGGCTGGTTCCAGGCGACCGTCGCCCTGTTCGACCCGCAGGGGGTCGAGGTGGCCTTCGCCGACGACTACCGCTTCGATCCCGATCCTGTGCTGCTCTTCGAGGTGCCGGAGGACGGCGTGTATGAACTCGAGGTCCGCGACGCCATCTACCGGGGCCGCGAGGATTTCGTGTACCGCATTTCGGTCAGCGAGCAGCCCTTCGTCACCTCGGTCTATCCGCTGGGAGCCAAGGAGGGGAGCGTGCGCGTCCAGGCGGCGGTCACGGGCTGGAATCTGCCCGCGACCCGGCTGGCGCTGGATGCCAGCCCCGGCGACTGGGGGGTGCGGCGGACTGTGCTGGAACGGCGGGGACTCCTCTCGAACGAGGTGCTCTATGTGGTTGGTTCCCTGCCCGAAACCAACGAGAACGAGCCCAACAACGAACTGGGATCGGCCAAGCCGGTGCTGTTGCCGCTGACGATCAACGGTCGCATCGACGCGCCGGGGGATGTGGACCTATACCGGTTCCGGGGCAAGCGTCATCAGGAACTGGTGGTCGAGGTCGTCGCCCGTACCCTGCGGTCGCCCCTCGATTCCCTGGTGCGGGTGCTCGATGCCAGGGGCGAGGTGCTGGTCTGGAACGACGATTTCTCCCCCCGCGAGGCGGGTTTCCTCTACACCGGCGACGGGCAACTCACCCATCATGCCGATTCCTACCTGCGCGTGGAGTTTCCCCGCGACGGCGTCTACTATGTGGAGATCAGCGATGCCCGGGGGCACGGCGGCGACGCCTACGCCTATCGGCTGCGCCTGAGCGAACCGCTGCCCGATTTCGCCCTGCGGGTCAGCCCTTCGAGTCTCGGGATTCCGGGCGGGAAGACCATGCCCTTCACGGTGTACGCAATGCGCCGGGACGGTTTTTCCGGCGCCATCGAGCTGGGGCTGCGCGATGCTCCCGAGGGCATGCTTCTAGCCGGCGGCGTGATTCCCGCCGGGCAGGACCGGGTACGGGTCACCCTGACTGCTCCGCGCGAGGTGCCGTCCTCGCCCCTGGCCTTGGTCATCGAGGGGAAGGCCAGGATCGGCGAGACGGAACTGGTGCGGGCGGCGACTCCGGTGGACGATTCGATGCAGGCCTTTCTCTACCGCCATCTCGCTCCCGCCGAGGAACTGCTGCTGGCGGTGGAAAAGTCCAAATGGGGCGCGCCCTCGGTCGAGATCAAGGGGCCGGTGCCCGTGCCGCTCAAACCGGGCAGTTCCACGGAAGTCCACCTGAAAACCCCGCCCCGGACCTGGATTCAGGGAATCGACATGGTGCTGAACGACCCGCCCAAGGGCATCGCCATCAGCCAGTCCCGGATCGTGCCGGATGGCCTGGCCTTCACGGTGACGGTCGAGGCGGACGGGGTGGAGCCCGGCACCGCCGGCAATCTCATCGTCAACGCCTTCGGCATCATCGAGGCCAAACCGGCCAAGGAGGGCGAGAAGCCCGCCGCCCCCGCGACCCGGCGGACCGATCTCGGCTATCTGCCCGCCATTCCCTTCGAGGTGGTCCGGCGCTAGGCGTTCGCGGCCGTGGCCTTGAAGAAGGTGTAGCAGAACACCCCGTCCGGCTCCGCCGTCCGGTACAGGTCCCGGATGCCCTCGTCGAAACGGTCCGGGGCGCTGATTCCCGCCCCGATGGCGGCGTCGCGGACGCCCTCGATCATGGCGGTGAAGGTTTTTCGGGTGAATCCATCGACCCAGGCGGGCTTGCTCGCGTCCACGTAGACCATCCGGGGTGAGACCCCGACGGCGGCGAAACCGGCGGCCCGGAGCAGGGGATAGAGTTCCCTGCCAATCATGGCGTTGCCGCCGTTCCGGCGCTGCAGCTCGACCTGGCATTGGATTGCCTGGTGCGCGGCCGCGCTGTCGGGATGGAAGTAGGTGGACCCGTGATCCCCCTCGATGACCGTGATGGTGCCGCCCGGCCGCAGCAGGTTTTTCAACCGGCGCAGGGCTTCGACCGGCCGGGCGAGATGTTCGAGGACGAAACAAACGAAAACATGGTCGAAGGAGGCCGTTCCGAAGGGCAGGGCGAAGAGGTCGGCCTGCTGGAACTGGACATTGTTCAGCCCGGCGGCCTGCACCCGGTCCGCCGCCGCGCGGACCGAGTCCGCAGAGATGTCGATCGAGACGATCTCGGCTTCCGGGCTGTGGCGGGCGAGGGTGACGGTCTGCGCGCCGACCCCGCAGCCGGCTTCGAGCACCCGGCTGCCCGCCGGGTAGCGGGTGTCGGCATGCAGCAGCTCCACCAAGGTGGATGCCTGGTCTTGCAGGCGGGTCATTTCCCGCTGGTTGTAGCCGTGCACATAGGGGTTGGTCATGCTTCGTTTCCCAGTTTGGCGGTCCGAAGATGCGGAGAACGCCCAAGTATAGCTCGGATTTCCGTCCTGGGACAAGAGCGGCCATTCCGCGACCGGGAAGAAAAGCCGTTCCGAAAAAGGATTCCGGGTGGTGACGCGGGGCGGATGGGGGAGTAGGGTATTCGCGGTTGCACAAGGAGTTCGCCATGAAGATCAACGCCGATCCGGGGAACCGCGAGAACATCCGCTGGTGGAGCGAGGCGCGGTTCGGCATGTTCGTGCATTTCGGGCTGTATGCGCTGCTCCAGCGGGGCGAGTGGGTGATGTACCGCGAGGGGATTCCGCTGGCGGACTACCGACGGCTGATGGAGCGGTTCAATCCCTCCCTGTTCGACGCCGACGCCTGGGTCGAGCTGGCCCGCGCCGCCGGGGCGCGCTATATCGCCCTCACCGCCAAGCATCACGACGGATTCTGCCTGTTCGACAGCGCCCTGACCGATTTCAAGATCACCAACACGCCCTTCGGGCGCGATCTGGTGGGCGAACTGGTGGCGGCCTGCCATCGGCAGGACATGCGCATCGTGCTCTACTACTCCCAGCCCGACTGGCAGCACCCGAATTTCGTCAACCGTCCCGGCGCCTTCAAGGAATGGCAGTGCGAGCGCCCCGGCAACCGGCCCGACTGGGCGCGATATCAGGACTATCTCGAAGGCCAGGTCCGCGAACTCTGCACCAAGTATGGCCGCATCGACGGAATCTGGTGGGACGGCAGCCACCGCAGCGAGGCGGACTGGCGCGGGCGGCGGCTGTACGAGCTGATTAAGAGCCATCATCCCCACGCGGTGGTGAACGACCGCGCCCGCTACGGCGATTTCTTCACCCCCGAGCGGTCCATCCCGGACCTGCCCGTGGACGCCCCCTGCGAGTGCTGCCAGTCCATCCACACCAAGAGCTGGGGTTTCAAGGCGGGCGGCCCCTACTGGTCGGTCCCGGCCCTGGTCGGGAGTCTGGTGCGGACCGCGTCCCTCGGGGCGAATTTCCTGCTGAACGTGGGGCCGCGTCCCGACGGCACGATCAGCGAGCCGGAGCAGGAGCGGATGCGGCTGATCGGGGCCTGGCTGCGCGAGCGCGGTCCGGCCATCTATGGCACGGCTGGCTGTCCGCTCGATCCGGAACCGCCGGGAGCGAAGGCGACGCGCCAGGGCAAATCCGTGTTTCTCCACCTCCTGGAATGGCCGGAATCCGACTGGATCGAGGTGCCCGCCATCGGTTCGGACCCGGCGCGGGCGCGGTTACTCGGCCAGGATGGCGAACTCCGGGCCGAGCGGGTGGACGGGGTGCTGCGCATCGGTCCCTTGCCCGCCCAGCCCCCGGCGGCGGGAATTCAGACCCTCGCCCTGGACTTCGCGGCGGCGCCGGTGCTGTCTCTCCGGGCCAAACCGGTCATGGTGGCCCCGGTCATCGCCATCGACGGCGACGAGGCGATCGAGCTGGGCGTCGAGAGCGCCGCGTTTGCCGGCTACGGGGTCAAGGCCTCCGAACTGAAAATGAGTCACTGGCGCGGCCCGGACGGGGTACCGGTGCCGGTGGTCGCCAACTTCCTGGCCGAGGACCAGTCCCTCGCCTGGACCGTCCACTGCCGCCAGACCGGAACCTACCGGGTCGAGGTGCTGACCCGGATCGCGGCCCCCTACGGTGGCTCGGTGCTCGCGGTCGAGGCGGCGGGGCAGACCTTGGTGGGGAGCGTCGGTCCCCTGGTCGGCGATGAGTCGTTCACCCGGACGGAGCTGGGCACGGTGACGCTTCCCGCCGGGGAGCATCCGATCCGTTTGCAGCCCCGTTCCCTGGCCCTCGGCTACACCCTCGGCGGCAGCCTGCGCGGGCTTCGCCTCGAACCTGTCCGGCCCACAGCAGGAACATAGGTTGTTCTGGACTTTCGTCTCTCGTTTTCTCACATCCACCACCACTTCCGGAGCGAACCATGATGCAGCCTGAGACGGTCGGCGATTCCCGAAAGGATGGGGGTATACAGGGCTCGGCGGCGCGGCTGGGGGCGGCGTTGCTGGCCTCCTGCGGCTTCGTGGCCTCCGTTTGCGCGGAGTCGCCGAGGGTGGACATCGAGGTCTTCGCGGAGAGGAGCCGGGGGCCGGTCAGTCCCTATGTGTTCGGGGCGGGGATCGACCACAAGACCAACCCGATGCGCTTCTGCCGCCATCCCGAGCAGGTGGCGAAGGACATTGCCGAGTCGAACCTGCGCATGGCCCGCTATCCCGGCGGGTTCGTCTTCGCCCGCGACGACCATCGCGGCTCCTGGAAGAATTTCTACTGGCAGGACCACATCGGCAGGAATCCCGAGCGCAAGCCCTTCTACACCTACGATCTCGACACCTTTCTCCAGATGTGCGAGCGCTTCGGCATCGAGCCCCTGATGCAGATCAATTTCATGGGCGAGCCCGAGGAGTCCATCCGGGGGTTCATCGAGTATCTCACCGGCGAGGGGGACCTTGACGGGGACGGCACCGACTGGGCGGCGCGGCGCGTCGCCAACGGGCGCCGGGAGCCCTACCGCATCCGCTACTGGCAGCTCGGCAACGAGGTGCACGACTATCCGCAGGGATTCCGCGGCAACGCCCAGGGCGCCAGGGAGTACGCCGAGGCGCTCGAACGGGTGGTGCCGGTGATCCGGCGGCTGGTGCCCGACGCCAAAATCGTCGTCCCCTTCATCAACATCGAGCGCCCGCGCTCCGGCATGGGCAAACCCGCGCCGGAGGAGGGCAAGCCGGACATCAATTTCGCCACCAGCGGCGAGTTCGCCCGCGCCTTCCTCGAACACCTGCGGACCCCGGTGGACTACTTCGACTGGCACTTCTATCCGGCGAACGGCTGGGACGGCTCCTATCCCTTCCTCGGGACGGACGACGAATGGAAGCACTACTATTGCTGGGGCACGAAGTTCCGCGAGTGCTACGAGGTGACGGTGGAGCTGATGAAGCAGGGTGCCGCCCAGGACCCGCTGCCGCGAATCATCGTCGGCGAGTGGGCGGGCGACATCACCGGGATGATTTTCCCGACCAAGAAGACGAGCTACCGCGGGTCCATGATGCGGACCATGGCCTCGGCGGTCTACATGGCCGACATCCTGCTGTTCCTGATGGAGGAGAGCGGGTCGGCCGGCCATATCCATGCGGGCATCTGGCACAATTTCGGCAACGGTGCCCAGGAGATGATCTCGGTCCAGGTGCAGCCCGAATACCGCCGCGCGCTCGCCAGCCATATCCCTTGGCAGGGCTCGCCCGACGACTCGGGCTACTGGCCGACCTGGCCGGTTGAAGCCCCCCCCCACGGCATGGGCTGGACGGTCGCCGGGCCGGACGATCCCCGCAGCGTGCGGATGCCCGTCTACTGGGTCTTCTCCCTGCTCAGCGGCCAGCGGGGCGACGAGCTGGTCGAAACCCGGATGCAGGCACCGGACAACCGGATCGCCGCGCCCGCCGGCGGCCTCTACTGGGACCCCGAGTTCCATTTCGACCGAGTCACCCACTGCGCCACCCGGAAGGGCGATTTCCTCTATCTGGCCGTGCTCAACAAGGACGCGCACCTGACCGTGGACCTGGGGGTGGACATCCAGGGCTGGAAGCTCGATTCGTCGGTGGAGGCCCACACGGTCGGCGCGGCGAGCTACCTCGCGGAAAACTCGCTGGCCGAGCCCGACCGGGTGACCCTGTCGGGACCGCAGACCATGACCTTCGTGAATCCGGCCAAGGCGCGCCTGCCGCTGGGGCCGAACACGCTCATGGTCCTCCGTTTCCAGCGGGTGAAGGAATGAGGAACAGAACTCACCGGAACGCGCAACCCAAACGCCTTGCTCCCCGCCGTGCAGACCCAGCGCGTGGAGCGGCCACGTCCTCGTGGCCACGGCGCGCAGCGCCGGGAGCGCCCCGACCAGCCGTCAAGGTAGGCATGGCGCGGGACGGGTGGTCGCGAGGACGCGACCGCTCCACGCGGAGGGTTGGCATGGTCTTCGGCGCGGTCGAGAAAAATGCCCTGCGAATAGGAGTGTTGGGATGCCCCATTCCCCTGCGGACAGGGCGTTCAGCTTGCGCGGCCTTGTGCTTGCCCCGGCGTGTTCTGGAGGGAAGCATGGTTCTGCTTGCGACATGGTCTGGTTTTCCAGCGTTGAAAAGAAAGATGAACCGATGAATCTGCCGCCGCGTCCCCGCAGCTACCGCATGCCGCTTCCCGCCGGGTTCGCCAGCGAAACGGTCGCCGCTCTGGCCGCCGCCCTGACGGAGACCACGGAGCGCCATTTCGATCTGGTGCGCCGGCTGCCTCCCGCTCTGCTCGGGTCCCGGCTGGGCGAGGCCCCGAGCACCCCGATCGAAATCACGGCCCATCTGGGCTGGGGGGATGGACAATGGTTCGGATTTCTGCGCGGGCAGCCGATCCCCTTGGCACCGATTCTGGAAAGTGAAAAAGGAGTATCCGGGAGCATCGAGGAAGTCATCGCCGCCTGCCAGGCGGTGCGGGACGAGGGGATGGCCTTCCTGCGCGGGGTGGTCGATCCCCGGCAGGCGCTGCCTTGGCGGCAGGACGGCAAGGCGAGCGTCCTTGGCGTCATGGCCCATCTCATCTGGCATTGGACTTACCACTGCGGACAATGCGGCGAGATCGCCCTGGCGCAGGGACATTCCCACCCCTGGACCTTCGACCGGGACCTGGGCCATTTCGAGTAGGTGCGGGGAACCATGCAACGACCGTTGGTGCCAATCGTTCGCTGGCTGGCCTGGGGGCTGGTCGCCTTTGCCGGTGGCTGGTTGTTCGATGCCCTGCGCCTGCCGGTGGCCTGGTTGCTGGGGCCGATGGTGGCTTCGATGATGTTGTCCATGCTGCTGGCGCCGCCGCCCGGCATCGAGCGCAACGGCAGCATGGTGGGGCAATGGATCATCGGCACCATGATGGGGGCCAGCTTCTCGCTGACCGCTCTGCGCTCGGGGCTACCCCACATCCCGGTCCTGCTCGGGCTGATCGTCTTCACCGCCGGGTTGTGCCTGCTGAACGGCTGGCTGCTGCAACGGCTGGCGGGGGTGGACGCCACCACGGGGTTCCTCGGCTCGCTGCCGGGGGCGGCGGCCGCCTCGGTGGCGCTGGCGGCGGATTTGAAGGCGGACCAGTTCATGGTGGTCATGCTGATGTACATCCGGGTGCTGCTGATTATCCTGCTGGTGCCGGTGATATTGTCGCCGTGGGTGGATGCGGAGACGGTGGCGGGGGCGGGCCGGGGAGGGCGCGTTTTCGTCTCGCCGGAACCGCTTTTCACCG
>LVAZ01000647.1 GCA_001603055.1 Victivallales bacterium Lenti_02 | reverse complement strand
CCCGCCCCCCTCCCCGCCGCCGGGGACATCTTCCTCCTCGCCTGGACCACCACCCCCTGGACCCTCCCCGAAAACCTCGCCCTCTGCGTCGGCCCGGACATCGACTATGTCCTCGTCCGCGACCGCGAAAGCGGCCACCACTACCTCCTCGCCCACAGCCGCCTCGCCGCCTACTACCGCCAGGAGAGCGAATACGAGCTTCTGGCGCGGCTCAAGGGCCGGGAACTCGAAGGCGCCACCTACGAACCCCTCTTCCCCTACTTCGCCGGCCAGCCCAACGCCTTCCGCGTCCTGGCGGACGGCTTCGTCACCACCGAGGACGGCACCGGCCTCGTCCACATGGCCCCCGCCTACGGCGAGGACGACTACCGCGTCTGCCGCGCCGCCGGCATCGAGCTGGTGGACCCCCTCGACGAGGACGCCCGCTTCACCGACCGTGTGCCCGACTTCGCGGGCCTCCACTGCAAGGAAGCCGACAAAGCCATCATCCGCTGGCTCAAGGACCACGGCAAACTGGTCCACCAGTCCACCATCGTCCACAGCTATCCCTTCTGCGAACGGACCGACACCCCGCTGATCTACCGGGCCATCGACGCCTGGTACGTGCGCGTCGAGGACCTCCACGAGCGCCTCCTCGCCAGCAACGCCCGAATCCGCTGGATGCCCGAGTATGTCGGCGAGCGCCGCTTCGCCAACTGGCTCGCCGAGGCCAAGGACTGGAACATCAGCCGCAATCGCTTCTGGGGCTCCTGCCTCCCCGTCTGGATCAACACCAAAGACCCCGACGACATGATCTGCGTCGGCTCCATCGCCGAACTCGAGAAACTCTCCGGCCGGACCGTGACCGACCTCCACAAGCACTACATCGACGCCATCGAAATCCAGCGCGACGGCAAAACCTACCGCCGCACCCCGGAAGTGCTCGACTGCTGGTTCGAGTCCGGCGCCATGCCCTACGCCCAGCACCACTACCCCTTCGAGAACAAGGAACTGGTCGAAAGCACCTTCCCCGCCGACTTCATCGCCGAGGGGCTCGACCAGACCCGCGGCTGGTTCTACACCCTCACCGTCCTCGCCACCATCCTCTTCGACCGGCCCGCCTTCACCAACGTCGTGGTCAACGGCCTCGTCCTCGCCGAAGACGGCAAAAAGATGTCCAAGCGGCTCAAGAACTACCCCGACCCGATGAAGGTGATGGACGCCTACGGCGCCGACGCCCTGCGCCTCTGCCTGCTCTCCTCCCCCGTCGTCCGGGCCGAGGACCTCTGCTTCAGCGAGACGGCCGTGCGCGAGGCCATGCGCACCATCATCATCCCCCTCTGGAACGCCTACAGCTTCTTCGTCACCTACGCCCGCGTGGACGGCTGGCGGCCCAGCGGCGACGCCGCCCCCGCCAATCCCGCCCATGTCCTCGACCGCTGGATTCTCTCCCGCCTCCAGCAGGCCACCGCCGACATGCGCGCCAGTCTGGACGCCTACGACCTCCAGCGCGCCGCCCTCCGCTTCGGCGGCCTCATCGAGGAACTCACCAACTGGTACATCCGGCGCAGCCGCCGCCGCTTCTGGAAAAGCGAGGACGACCGCGACAAGACCGAGGCCTACGCCACCCTCCACCACGTCCTGGTCACCTTCGCCAAGCTGGCCGCCCCCTTCATCCCCTTCGTCACCGAGGAAATCTACCGCAACCTGCGCGGCGACGGCATGCCCGAGTCGGTCCACCTCTGCGACTACCCCGCCGTCCAGCCCGGCCTGCTCGACGAGGCCCTCAGCGAGCGCATGGCCCACACCATGCAGGCCGTCTCCCTCGGCCGCAACCTCCGCAAGCAGACCCGCCTCCGCGTCCGCCAGCCCCTCCGCGCCTGCATCCTCGTCTCCCACAACGACACCGTTCGCGCCAACCTCCGGGACATGGCCGAAATCATCGCCGACGAACTCAACGTCAAGAGCGTCCTGGTCCAGGCCAACGAGGAGGAACTGGTCCACCTCAGCGCCAAGCCGAACCTCAAGCGCCTGGGCCCGAAACTGGGCAAACGCATGCGCGCCCTCGCCCCCGCCCTCGCCGCCCTCGACGGCAAGGCCATCGCCCGGCTCCGCGCCGGCCAGACCCTCGACCTCGAACTCGGCGACGGCGAACCCCCCGTCACCATCGGCGAAGACGACGTCCTCGTCCTGCGCGAGGAGCGCGAAGGCATGACCGTGGCCAACGAGGGCGACATCACCGTGGCCATCGAGACCACCCTCGACGAGGCCCTCCTCCGCGAAGGCTGGGCCCGCGAGCTGGTCAGCAAGCTCCAGGGCCTCCGCAAGGACGCCAACCTCGAAGTGGACGAGCGCATCCGCGTCGAATGCCGCCTCCCCGCGGAGGCGGCCGCCGCGGTCGCGCATCATGGAGACTTCATCCGAAACGAGATTCTGGCGGCGGAACTTACCCTCGGCGAGGCGACCGACGGCACCGAAATGCTGGTCAACGACTTGCCTTGCCGCTTCCGCATTGCCAAAATGAACTAGCGGCACAACTCCCGGCCGGGGATTTCCCCCCAGCGCAGAAGGCGGCTCATCATGGCGGTGAAATATGTCTGTTCCGAATGCGGACGCAAATGGGATGCGGACGAGTACCGCGAGGACCTGAACTGCCCCGAGTGCAACGCCCGCCTCGTCACCGAGGACAAGGCCAAGGGCGCGGCCGCGCCGGCGGCCCAGAAGCCGGTCAACCCGGCCATCCCGAACAGCCCCCCGGCCTTCAAGGGCCTCAAAGTGGCCCGCCCCGTCGCCGGCCTCGGCGGTCGCCGCCCCCCCGCCGCCGCGCCCGCCGCGCCC
>LVAZ01000161.1 GCA_001603055.1 Victivallales bacterium Lenti_02 | reverse complement strand
CGCTGAACTCGATCTCGACAAACCCCATCTTGCCGGGGTGAAGGAGCTGGTGGCGGCGGGGTGCCCCCTGGATGCCCTGGATGCCTACCGCGCCCATCGCCAGCCCATTCCGAAACTGCCCGGCCATCCGTTCTGGGGGCATGCCTGTCCCGACACCGTCCGCCAGCATCTGCCGGTGCAGCCCGAGTACGGCGATGCCTTTCTCAGCAAGGGGAATCCCTTCAGCGACGGGCTCTACGCCGGGGCCGGGTTCAAGCCCGCCGACTACACGCCCATCGAGTATTTCGCGGGCCACACATACATGACCACGGTGGAGCGGCTGCCCCTTGCGGAAGTCGAGCGAATATTCGCGGGGACGCTGAAAGGCCTGACCGACCGGACCCCCAATCCGGAGGGGAAATGGTCGCGGGTGGGGATTCTCCATATCCAGCCCGATGGCAGCGAACAGATGGTCACCCTCGAAGGGGATTGGTTCATCTTCGACGGGCGGGACGCGAAGATCGACGGCTGGGCCATCGGGGCCGACCGGGACGGCTACCTCCACCTCATCGGCGGCATGCACAACTCGGCGCGAGTGAGCGACTGGATTCCCGGCAGTTGGGAAAAGCTGGGGATCACGCCAGAGAACCGCCCCAGCGCCCTCTACTGGGTGTCCCGGAACCCCGGCGACATCTCGTCCTTCGAGTTCGCCGGACAACGCGACGACCCCCGCGCCATCCCCTGCGGCAACATGAACTACTGAATTTCGCGCGCAGTCCCGACGGCACGCTCTTCCTGTACGGTCGGGATCATACCTGGACGTGGGGTCTCTACCGCTACGATGCGTCGGCCCGCCGCTGGACGGGGCGGGGTGCGTCCACCAGCGCGATGATCCAGCAGGCCAGAGACTCGGGTCTTCCCTGGATTCAGGACTTGGCAGGCATGAATCCCCACTATGGGCCGGCCACGATTCCGGTGCTGGTCGGGGCCTGGCAGCCGGGGGCCTACAACTTCAACCGCTCAAGCTGGGGCATCCGCTTCGACCGGACCGGCCGGATGCATGTGCAGATGGGCATCTGGGGGCCAACCGAAGGGGGACGCCTGACCGACGGGCCGGTCTATGCCTATTCGGACGATCAGGGCGAGAGTTTCCACCGCGCCGACGGTACCCCCCTGCGCCTGCCGCTCACCGTCAACCCAATTCCCGGTCATCATGCGGATATGAACTTCCACTCCACCCGGCAATGGTTCAATCTCTGGACTTCGCTGGTCCGCCACGCCGGGCATCCGACCCCGTAGACAAGCCGGCCCGCCGAGGCTCGGGTCTCGGCGGGCCGTTGTCGGGGATCAGATGAAGAGGCCGGACTGGCTCTGCGCGAGTTCGTCGACGTAGGCGGCGACGCCGCCCAGCTCGACGCCGTCGATCAGCTCTTCCTGGCGGAGACCCATGACATCCATGGTCATGGTGCAGGCGACGAGCTTGACCCCGTTTTCCCGGGCCTGCCGGAGGAGGGTGGCGAGGGGGTCCACGTTTTTCTGGGCCATGACTTGGTTCATCATCATGGTGCCCATGCCGGCCATGTGCATCTTGGAGAGCTTGAGGCCCTGCGGCCCCTTGGGCAGCATCATGCCGAACATCCGCTCGACGATGTTCTTTTTGACCGGCGGGGCGGGGGTTTTGCGCAGGAGGCTGAGGCCCCAGAAGGTGAAGAAGAGGGTGACGTCGTGGCCGGCGGCGGCCGCGCCGTTGGCGATGATGAAGCTGGCCATGGCCCGGTCGAGGTCGTTGCTGAAGACCACGTTCGTCATCTTCCGCTTGCCGGAGCCGGCGGCGGGGGCGGCTTCGGCCACTCCGTTGCCTTTGGCGACGATGGCGTGGATGATGCGGCCGGTGGTGTCGAGGGAGACCAGTTCGTTGCCGGTGCCCCGGCACCAGGCGGCCACATCCTTGGCGAAGCCCGGATCGGAGGCGCGGATGGAGAGGCGGTCGCCGGGGGCAAGCTCGTCCATGCCGCGTTTGAGCTGCATGATCGGGCCGGGGCATTGGAGCCCGCAGGCGTCGATGTCGCGGATGGGGACGGAGTTGGTACCGGGGCCGGTGCCGTCGCAGCAGGTGGCTCCGCAGGCGGGGGAGATTTTCGGGGCCGGAGTATTGCCGGCGGTTTCGCCGAGGACCATGGCGTAGGTGCAGGTGCCGCCGTCCAGGTTCACGGCCCGGAAACCGTGCTGGCGCAGAATCCGGGTGGCGAGATAGCCCCGCAGACCCACCTTGCAGAAGGCGACGTATTCCGTTTCACGGTCAAGCTCACCCAGCCGGTCGCGCAGTTCGTGGAGGGGGATGTGGACCGCGCCGGGGAGTTTCCCGGTAAGCACTTCCTCGTTGCGCCGGACATCGAGAGGAACCCGGCCGGGGCGGTTTTCGAGGAATTCAGCTACATGGATGTGGGGGCAGTCGCCGCGCAGGACATTACTGGCCACGAAGCCGGCGTAGTTGACGGGGTCCTTGGCCGAACCGAAGGGCGGAGCGTAGGAAAGTTCGAGGTGTTCGAGGTCGTGGACGGTCATGCCGCCGCGGATGGCGGTGGCGACCACATCGATGCGCTTGTCCACGCCGTCCATGCCCACGGCCTGGGCCCCGAGCACCTTGCCGTCCTCGGGAGAGAAAAGCAGTTTGAGGTGGATCGGGGTGGCGCCGGGATAGTAGCCCGCGTGGCTGTTGGGGTGGACATAGACCTTGTCGGTGGCGATGCCCTGCTTGGCGGCGGCTTTTTCGCTGAGTCCAGTCATGCCGATGGCGAGGTCGAAGACCTTGCAGATGGCGGTGCCGAGAGTGCGCTGGTAGGCACTTTCCTGGCCGAAGATGGTGTCCGCCGCGATCCGTCCCTGACGGTTGGCGGGGCCGGCGAGGGGGACGAGGGAGGGGGAGCCGGAGAGGTAGTCGGGCACCTCGATGGCGTCGCCCACGGCGTAGATGTCGGGGATGCTGGTGCGCATCCGTTCGTCCACGCGGATGCCGCCGGTTTTGCCCAGCGCGACCCCGGCGGCGACGGCGAGGGTGGTTTCGGGCTTCACGCCGACCGCCATGATGGCCAGTTGGGCGGCGACGGTGTCGCCGGTGGACAGGCGCACGTCCACCCCGCCGGGGGTGTCCTCGAAGGCGGTGACGGAGGTGCCCAGGCGGAGATCGACGCCGTGCTTGCGGAGTTCGTCGTGGAGCAGGTTGGCCATTTCGGGATCGGCCGGCCCCATCACCTGCTTGGTGAGTTCCACCAGAGTCACCTGCAAGCCCCGCTCGCGCAGATTTTCGGCCATTTCGAGACCGATGTAGCCGCCGCCGACGACTACCGCGCGGGTGGCGTCCTTGGCCGCCTCGATGATCCGGTCCATGTCCGGCAGATTGCGCAGGGTGAGGACGCGGGGGGAAGCGATGCCGGGCAGGACCGGGCGGACCGGGGCCGCGCCGGGGCTGAGGATGAGGGCGTCGTAGCGCTCGTCGTATTCCTCGCCGGTGGCCAGATTGCAGAGGCGGACGGTCTTGGCCTGGGAATCGATGGCGCGGGCCTCGGTCCGGGTGCGGATGTCGAGCCGGTACCAGCCGGAAAGCTGTTCCGGCTTCGCCACCAGCAGCGCTTCGCGCGAGGTGATTTCGCCGCCGATATGGTAGGGCAGGCCGCAGTTGGCGAAGGACACGTCGGGACCGCGCTCCACCAGCACGATTTCCGCCTTGTCATCGAGCCGCCGGGCTCGGGTCGCCGCGCTGGCACCGCCAGCCACACCACCGATAATCACCAGTTTCATGCGTATGCTCCTTAGTAGGTCAAGTTGCGCTTCTCATTGCTTAAAGCAGGGTCGGTGCCAGATGGGGGGAGTGCTTGCGGGTGGAATTCGTAATATTCGTATCGATAACGAATTGCCGGAATGGGAAAAAGCAAAATTGGTGGCGAGGATGGAATTCGGCAGGACAAGTAGCGTTACCGTAACGGTTCTTGCGCCGAAGGTTGCGCTATGCTTTGCGCCCGCGCTTTTCCTCCTGCATGGACAGGATGGACGGGATGGACCGAGTGGACGGGCGTATTTTCACCACTGCGTGGCAAACCCAGCGCGTGGAGCCCCGGGATCGCGCCCCGGCGGATGGTCCCTCGGTTGATTTTGCTGTTCTGCGGCGGTATTCTTCTATCATGGACAAGATGCACACGGCAAAACTCGACATGTCTCAATGTAGGGGTGCGGATGTTGTCCCCGGCACCCCGGCCGAACGCATCGGTCTTGTCTGGCCGCTCACTCTCGAAGTCACCTCCTTGAGCAAACGACACGATGCTAAACGAAGACTACAGAGACATGTTGCAAGCGTTGGTCGACGAGAGGGTTAGTTTTTTGCTCGTCGGAGCGTATGCGCTTGCCGCGCATGGTTATCCCCGTGCCACCATGGATATCGATATCTGGGTTATGCCCGCATCTGGG
This sequence comes from Victivallales bacterium Lenti_02, assembly GCA_001603055.1. GTDB lineage: Bacteria > Verrucomicrobiota > Lentisphaeria > Oligosphaerales > Lenti-02 > Lenti-02. The sequence goes on along the minus strand of LVAZ01000161.1, from coordinate 852 downwards.
AATGCAGAAGCTACGTTGCGTGCGATACGCCGGTTCGGGGCACCCTTGCACGATCTCACCAAGGCGGACCTTGAGCGGGAAGGCACCGTCTTTCAGATCGGGGTAGCGCCACGGCGCATCGATATCATCACTAGCGCCTCGGGACTTCGTTTCGATGAGGCGTTTGTGAATTCCCTGGCTGTGGACATCGAGGGAATAGAGGTGCATATCCCATCAGTCGCAGACCTCATCCGGAACAAGCGAGCCTCGGGAAGAACCAAGGACTTGGCGGACGCCGAAGCTCTGGAACAGTTGAACGGTCCCGAGCAAACGAATTGATGGCGACCGGCTGAAGCCTTGACGAGGGGGATTCGCGGGGTAGCGTTACCGGAACGGTTTTCCGGTCTGGTTGCGCTGGTTTCGCGGCGAAAGGCTTGGCGATGGACATTTCGGCGGAATGGTTGCTGGAGACGATGGCGGAGGGGGTGCTGCTGCTGACTCCGAACGGGGACATCGCGTTGTGGAATCCGGCGATGGCGGAGATTACCGGGTACGGGGCGGATGAGGCGTTGGGGAAGCCGATTTCGTGGTTGCGGGCACCGGGTTGCGCCGGGGCGGAGCGGGTGGGGGCCTTGCTGGGGAACGGGAACGGGCCGGAGCGGACAAACTGCGTCCAGGGCTGCGAGTGCCGGTTGGTGAACCGTTTGGGCGAGGAGATTCCGGTGCTGATGAACGCGCGGGCATTGCGCGATGAGAAGGGGTTGCAGGGGGTGCTGGTGACGGTGGTGGATTTCCGCCCGATCGCGAGTTTGCAGGAGGAGGTGGCGAGTCTGCGCAGCCGGTTTGCGGAGGGGGACCGTTTCGAGGGGATGG
>LVAZ01000160.1 GCA_001603055.1 Victivallales bacterium Lenti_02 | reverse complement strand
CCGGCCGCGCGGTATGGGACGCCGCGGGCGCAACCGTGACCGTCCAGGGCGAAGGCACCGCCAGCCCGGACCGCGCGATCCGCGCCCTCGCCCTGCCCGAGGAGGAGCATGTCAATCTGCTCAAATGCGCCGGCCCGCCCCTCCGCCTCCGCTTCTCCCTCCCCGAAACCGGCGACCATCTGCGCCACTGGCGGATCAAGGCCGAGGTCGAGGGCGAGGACGTGATCTACGACGACCTCCGCTTCAAGGAAATCGCCGCCGACCTCGACATCTCGCCGGATGACATCAGCCTGAACAACCTGCGCGGGCGCACCGTCAAGGACGAAACCTTCCGCCTCAACCTCGCCATCGTCTTCGACCCCCTCGCCGTGCTCGTCACCGACGGCGAACTCCGGGGCGACCCCTTGCTGGTGGCCACCTTCATCGAGGACTACGAAGCCCGCCAGAACTACCGCCGCATCTGGCAGGGCCTCGTCTGGGACGCCGACCACCCGCCCCGTTTCCAGGTCCCCTCCCTCGCCTACCGCCAGCACAACCGCAACTGGCACCTCGAAATGCGCGGCACGAGCGAGGCCGAGGAAGTCACCTTCCAGGGGCTCCGCGCCCGGAAACTCACCCTCGCCGCCCGCCTCGACCTGCCCGGCGCCGTCGAGGTGAACCAGGTCCGTCTCGACCTCGACGGCACCCTCATCAAGGGCGAGGTCAAAGTCAGCACCGACGGCATTCCCCGATGCGACCTCCGGCTTGCCACCGAGGAGGGCGGCTGCGATCCGCGCCTGGTCCTGCGCCTGATCAATCCCGAGATCGAGGAATACCTCGACACCATGCAGTTCTCCCCCGAGTCCGCCGTCACCTGCTCCGGCTCCTTCCTGCTGGCCAAGGAACCCCATCTGAACCTCACCGGCACCCTCCACACCCCCCACTGGAAATGGGCCAAGGTCGAGCTGGCCGACGTCGCCGCCGAATGGGGCCTGCGCGGCAGCGAAATCCGCTGGGACATCGAGCGGGCCAGCTTCTGCCAGGGCACCGTCGCCTCGACCGGGCTCTACGACACGGTGAACCGCGCCGGCACCCTCGCCGTCGAGCTGGAAAACGCCTCCCTCAATGCCATCGTCACCGCCTTCGGCACCGGCCAGGCGGTCCCCGAGAGCGATTCCAGAGTCGCCCTCTCCGGCCGCGCCCGCTTCCTCCGCGACTGGGCCGGGCGCCCCGTCCAGCTCACCGGCGGCGGCCAGTTGGACATCACCGAGGGCGACCTCTGGCGCGTCCCCGTCCTCAGCCAGCTCGGCGCCCTGCTCGATCTGCCTCTGCTCCACCGCCTCTCCCGCGGCACCGCCACCGGCCTCGGCCAGATTACCGCCCTCCGCGCCAATCTGGTCTTCGACGGCGAGCGCGTCTCCATCCCCCATTTCTTCACCGACGGCACCGTCATCTCCCTCACCGGCACCGGCGAGTACTCCTGGCGCACCGACCGCGTCGAGTTCGACGTCGCCGGCGAGGCTTTCCGCCAGATGGGCGGCCTCGTCTCCCTCGTCACCAGCCCCATCTCCTGGGTCTTCAACGCCCGCCTCAGCGGCACCAGCAAGGACCACCGCTGGCGCATGAACAACGCCCTGCGGCGGGCCATCCTCGGCGAGGAGGACAGCGACCGCCGACGCCTCGGCAACCCCTGAGGCCACCGTCTTTCAACCATCTTCCCCCCAGTCCTTGACAAATTCTCCCGCCCGCTGTCTCTTATAGTGATTGTATGGAATTTTCCGCCGACCCCGGCCAGGGGACGGCCCCGAAGAAGTCAATGAACGGAGAGCCGGGAATCCGCCATTCCGTCTCCCCCGCCAGAACATACGGTTGTCCATGGGCATTCTCGATCATATCAAAGGCTTCTTCTCGAACGACATCGGGATCGACTTGGGCACCGCCAACACCTTGGTGAACGTGCGCGGCCGGGGCATCGTCCTGAGCGAGCCCAGCGTGGTCGCCGTGATCTCCGAGACCAACAAGGTCCTGGCCGTGGGCATCGAGGCCAAGCGCATGCTCGGCCGCACCCCCGGCAACATCCGCGCCATCCGCCCCATGAAGGACGGCGTCATCGCCGACTTCGACGTCACCGAGGAGATGCTCCGCTACTTCATCCAGAAGGTCAGCGGCAAACGCAAGCTCATGCGGCCCCGCGTCCTGGTGGCCGTCCCTTCCGGCATCACCGAGGTCGAGACCCGCGCGGTCAAGGAGAGCGCCATCCGGGCCGGCGCCCGCGAGGTCCATCTGGTCGAGGAGCCCATGGCCGCCGCCATCGGCGTCGGCATCCAGGTCCAGGAACCCTCCGGCAACATGATCGTGGACATCGGCGGCGGCACCACCGAGGTCGCCATCATCTCCCTGGCCGGCATCGTCGAGTGGCGCAGCATCAAGAGCGGCGGCGACGCCATGGACCAGGCCATCGTCCAGTACCTCAAGCGCGCCTACAGCCTGCTCATCGGCGAGCGCACCGCCGAGGACATCAAAATCCGCGTCGGCAGCGCCTACAAGCTCGAAGAGCCGATCACCATGGACGTCAAGGGCCGCGACCTCATGGGCGGCCTGCCCAAGACCGTCACCGTCAGCAGCGAGGAAATCCGCGAGGCCCTCATGGAGCCGGTCACCCGCATCGTCGAGGCCGTCCGCATGAGCCTCGAACGCTGCCCCCCCGAACTCTCGGCGGACCTCATCGACCACGGCGTGATGCTGGCCGGCGGCGGCTCCCTGCTGCGCGGGCTCGACCGGCTCATCTCCGAGGAGACCGGCCTGCCCGTGGCCGTGGCCGACGAGCCCCTGCTCGCCGTCGCCAAGGGCACCGGCATCGTCCTCGAGGAGATGGACACCCTCTCCCGCACCGTCTGCTCCTCCGCCAAGCGCCCCCGCCGGATGTAGCCTCTCCCCGCGCCCGTTCCGGGCCTGCGGCTGGTGCGTTCCCCGTCGGGGGTTCCGCCATTTCAGGAAAGGTCTCCACCATGCTCCGCCTGCCTTCCGCCGTCCTTGTTTCCCTCCTTCTCGTCCAGACTCTGGCGGCACAGGCGACCGGCCCCTATCCGCCCGAGATGGCGGCCTGGACCGCCGCCGACAAGCAGCTTCAGGCCGAGGCCGGAAAACGCCTGCTCGGGGAAATCGCCGAGGCCATCGCCCGCGGCGACAAGACCTTCACCGTGCCCACCGGCCACTACCGCTTCACCGAAACCAGCGGAGCCCGGCCCCATCACATCCTCTTCGAGGGCGTCGCTCATTTCACCCTCGACGGCAACGGCTCCACCTTCTGGTTCGAAAAGCAGGAAACCGCCATTTTCCTCAACAAATGCGCGGATTTCGCGCTGCGCAACCTCACCATCGACTGGGACCCCCTGCCGTTCACCCAGGGCACCGTCGTCGCCATCGACCCCGCCGCCGGCACCTTCGACGTCCGCCTCGATCCCGGCTACGAGCGCGTCACCGAGGCCCTGGCCACGGCCACCGGCGCGGGCGGCAACATCCGGGGCGCCCTCTTCGACCGCGAAACCCGACTGTTCAAAACCAACCAGTGGGGCTTCAGCGTCGGCCCCTTCTGGAACGAGTCCGTCGGCGACAACACCTACCGCGTCCGCTACCGGGGCTTCTACGGCGCGCCCATCGCCGACTCCGGCATGGCCGTCGGCGACCCGGTCGCCCTCTGGACCCGCCGGGGCCGCGCCGTCGTCATCGAGGTGTCCCGCGGCATCGAGCTGACCGACGTCACCCTCCATGCCAGCGGCTTCATAGCCCTTCAGGAAGCCGCCGGCGCCGGCGGCACCCGCTACCGCCGGGTCCGCGTCGTCCGCCGTACCGGCACCAACCGCCTCATCGCCGGCAACGCCGACGGCATCAACTGCTCGAACCTCGAACGCGGCCCGCTCATCGAGGATTGCGAAATCGAGTTTCTCGGCGACGACTTCGTCAACGTCCACACCCATTTCGCCCGCGTCCTCGCCCAGCCCGCCCCCGGCGAACTGATCGCCAGCCGCATCGCCTTCCGGGGCGCCGTGCGCGAGAACGCCCGCATCACCCTCTACGACCGCCTCACCCTCGAACCTCTGGCCGACGCCAACGTCCGCGCCTCCGAAGCCACCACCTGGACCCCCGAGAAGGCCACCTGCCTCAACAATCTCGACGACCGCTGGCATTCCGTCGGTATCCCGGCCGGTCTGCACTTCGCAGGC
>LVAZ01000159.1 GCA_001603055.1 Victivallales bacterium Lenti_02 | reverse complement strand
ACGATTCTCATCTGGAGCCAGGCGGAAAAAGTGGTTGACATGGAATAAGAAGAACGTACACTATCGCGCAAACATCCGATGTTTGTGGCCTGGCGGTTCCATGCCGAGTGGACGGGGCCGGTGTTCCGGTGGTAGACGGGGGCGACGGCAATGGCGGGCGCAAAGGGACTGGTGTTCTGGTTGGTAACGGGAGCGACGGCAATGGCGGGCACGACGATGGCGGGACGACTGCTGGTCAGCGACAATCACCGGTATCTGGTGGACGAGACGGGCAAGCCCTTCTTCTGGCTGGGGGACACGGCCTGGGAACTCTTCCACGAGCTGGACCGCGAGGAGGCCGAGCACTATCTGACCGTTCGCGCCCGGCAGGGGTATACGGTGATCCAGGCCGTGGCCGTGGCGGAGCGGAACGGACACTCCGACCCGAACCCCTACGGGCATCTGCCGTTCATCGACCAGGACCCCGCCCGCCCGGCCGTGCAGGACGGCCCCGGCAACGACTACTGGGACCATGTGGACTACATCGTGGACAAAGCCAACTCCCTGGGGCTCCACATCGGCTTTCTGCCCACCTGGGGGCGGTACTGGCACGACGAGGTGCGGGACGGCAGGCCGCTGTTCACGGTGCGGAACGCCGCAATCTACGGACGATGGCTCGGCGAGCGGTACCGGGACCGGCATCTGGTCTGGATTCTCGGCGGCGACCGCATCATCCGCAACGAGGAGGACATGGAGCTGATGCGCGCCATGGCCCGAGGGATTCGCGAGGGCGACGGCGGCAAGCATCTGATAACGTTTCATCCGCGCGGCGGCCAGGGCTCGGCGCAGTATTTCCACAACGAGCCCTGGCTCGATTTCAACATGCGCCAGAACGGCCACAACGTGAATTTCGAGCACGGATACCACAACACGCGGATCGACTACGACCGCGCGCCCGCCAAACCCGTCCTGGATGGCGAGCCGGTCTACGAGGATCACCCGGTCCGTTTCAGACCGCTCGAGGAAGGCCACTCGGTCGCCGCCGACGTTCGCCGGGCGCTGTACTGGAATCTGTTCACCGGGGCCTTCGGGCACACCTACGGACACCATTCGGTCTGGCAGATGTGGCAGCCGGGGCGCTCCCCGATCAACAACCCGCTGATGCCCTGGCGCGAGGCTCTGCACCAGCCCGGTGCCGGGCAGATGCAGTACGCCCGCTGGCTCATGGAGTCGCGGCCTTTCCTGACGCGGGTGCCGGATGACTCGATCCTGGTCGCCCACCGCATGGCGAACGGCGAGACGCCGAATGTGCCCGTGGTGGCGACCTGTGTGCCCGGCGCGGGGCGCTACCGGTTCGTGGCCACCCGCGACGCCGACGGCTCCTACGCCATGGTCTATGCGCCGGTCGGCCGCAGCTTCCGGGTGCGGATGGACACGGTCGCCGGCGCGGGAGTCCGCGCCTGGTGGTACAATCCGCGCAACGGCCAAGCGACCGAGATCGGCACGTTCGACAACCGGGGCGAGCGGGAATTCACGCCGCCCGATGCCGGCGAGATGACCGACTGGGTGCTGGTCCTGGACGACGCGGCCAGAGGCTATCCCGCCCCCGGCACCCGGAAATGATGCCGCGCACCGGTGCCTCGCAGCCGGGGCTTGCGGGCCTTGCCCCGGCGTCAATCGAGCTGATGCAGCCTGCGGTATTCGCGCGGCGTGCAGCCAAAGGACTGCCGGAAGGCCTCGTTGAAGCGGCTGAGCGAGCCGAAGCCCGATTTCAGGGCGATGTCGAGAACCAGATCGTCGGTGGTGACCAGCAACCGCTGGGCGTGGGACAACCGATGCTGGTTTACGTATTTGAGCAAGGTGGTGCCGAACGCGCGCTGGAATACGCCCATCGCATAGTTGGGATGCAGTCCGACGTGGCGGCCGATCGTCTCGGCCGTCAGCGGTTTGGCGTAGTGCCGCGCGATGTAACAGGCCATCTGCTCCGCCCGGCTCAAGTGCTGCGGGTCCAGCACGGCCGGCGTTTTCCCCCGGGGGGGCGGCGGCGCGTCCGCGATGGTCAACGCCAGCCGCCGCAATCGGGCTTCGATCTCCAGCAAACTGATGTGGCGGTGCTTCTCCGTGCCCAGCCGCGCGTCTTCACTCCAGGCGTCGAATCGCGCCCAGTCCCATTCCAGGCGGGATTCGTCCGGCTCGACGATCATCTGGCCATGCAGAATCGGCTGCGTCAGATGGGCGGGCAGACGCCATTGCAGAAACCAGGCCAGCGGCACCGTCAGCACGAAATACTCGGCCAGACCTGCAAACTCGATGATCTGGTGGGGGATTCCCGCCCAGAAGACGCACAACCGGCCGGCGGGGATGGCAACTTTTTGCCCGCCAATCAGGTAGACCAGCATTCCCCGGTCCAGCAGGTTCAGTTCGATCTCGTCGTGGCGGTCGCAGCGCGGCATCCGCGAGGGGGTCCAGCGCACGCAGTTGAAGCCATACGGCGAAAAATCGGAACGGTTGGGATCGAAATGGGCCATAACCTTAGTATCCCGCAGGAAACTTCCTGTTTCAAGGAAGTATGTCTGGAATCATCATGGTAGAATAAGGGCATTCCACCTGTCAGCAGCAGCGGAGGCCACCGATGCACCCAGCCAAGCCAGCAGCAGTCAGAGCCGTTGCGATGACGGCCCCGGGCACGATGGAAATGCGGACGTACCCCTATCCGCAATGCGACCATGACTCCGCGATTCTCCGGGTCGAGATGGCGGGGGTGTGCGGCAGCGACAAGCACATTTTCAAGGGGGAGGCCAGCTCCATCCGCGGCCAGTCGATCTTCCCCTACATCGGCGGGCACGAGGTGGTCGGGACCATCGTCGAGATCGGCGGGAACGCCGCGCGATCGATGGATTTCGACCACCAGCCCCTCCGGCCCGGCGACCGGGTGGCGCTGGCGGTCGAGGTGAACTGCGGCACCTGCTGGTACTGCCGCCACCATTACAACAACACGACCTGCGATAACCAGGTCATGGCCTACGGCATCCATCCGAACGCGGACACCGCGCCCTATCTGCGCGGCGGCTTCGCCGAGTACATGTACATCATGCCGGGCACGTCCCTGTTCAAGATTCCCGAGGAACTGCCGACGGACGTCGCGGTGTTTGTGGAGGAGATGGCCGTGGCCTACCACTCGCTGGCCCGGGCGACCCAGCCCTTTGCCGCCGTCAAGGAGGGGTTCGGGCCGGGCGATTCGGTGGCCGTTCTCGGCAATGGGCCTCTGGGGCTGCTGCACGGCATCATGGCCAGCATCCACGGCGCGGGTCTGCGCATCGCCACGGACCTTGCCGACCTCCGGCTGGCCAAGGCCAGGGAGATGTACGCCGACGTCGCCATCAACGCCGCCCGGACTTCGCCCGAGGCGCGCGTTCAGCAGGTGCGGGAGTTGACGGAGGGGGTCGGCGCGGACCTGGTCATCGAATCGGCCGGGGAGCCCGAGGTTTTCATCGAGGCGTTGGACATGGTGAGGAAGGGGGGCACGGTGATCGAAGTCGGCAACTGGGTGGAAACGGACAAGACCGTGCCGCTCAACGTGATGAAGCACATCGCGTCCAAGAACGTGCATATCCACTCGGTCTTCCATTGCGGAACCAATTGGCGGCCGGTGCTGAATATTCTGCGGCAGCAGGCGCCGCGTTATCCGTTCGCGGCGCTGATCTCCCACCGGCTGGGGCTGGACGAACTGGCGGCCAAGATGGGAATCGTGACCAACCCGAACGAGTGCGTCAAGGTTGAGGTCGTGCCGCACGGAGCGCCCGGGGCGCTCCCCCGCAGGCAACGTTGAGAAGCAAGTGCAGGGAGTTCTTCCATGACCAAGGCCGTTCCCTCCGAAACCAACCCGGCGACAGGGCCGCGATCCCGCATGGTCGCCTCCGTCCTGTGCGCGGTTGCCGCCGTCGCGGTGCAGGCGGTCGAGCAATGGGGCCATGCGGACGTGGTCCTGCGCGGCCCGCCCGACGGCAATCCGTACACCGACGTGCAACTGCGGGCGCGGTTCACGCAAGGCGACCAGACGATCGAAGTGCCCGGCTTCTGGGACGGCGACGACGTGTACAAGATCCGCTTTTCGCCTCCCCGCTCGGGAACCTGGCGGTACCTCACCTCCAGCAACCGGGCGGAATTGGACGGGCAGGCCGGCTCGCTGACCGTCACGGCGCCGTCCCCCGGCAACCATGGCCCGGTCCAGGTCTTCGAGACCTTCTACCTGCGCCACGCCGACGGCACGCCGTACCACCAGTTCGGCACGACCTGCTACGCCTGGGTGCATCAGAGTGGCGATTTGCAGCGGCAGACGCTCGAGACCCTGGCCGCGTCGCCGTTCAACAAAATCCGCTTCTGCGTCTTTCCCAAGAGCTACACCTACAATCAGAACGAGCCGGAGCGGTTCGCGTTCGCCAGGGGAGCGGATGGCAGATTCGACTTCAGCCGGCCGGACCCGGTGTTCTGGCGGCACTTCGAGCAGCGCATCCTGGACTTGCAGGGGCTCGGCATCGAGGCGGACCTCATCCTCTGGCATCCCTACGACCGCTGGGGCTTCGCCGACATGAGCAAGGCGGAGGATGATCGCTATCTGCGCTACTGCATCGCGCGGCTCGGCGCGTTCCGCAACGTCTGGTGGTCGCTGGCCAACGAATACGACTTCATGACCAACCGGCCCAAGGGGCATCGCGGCAACAAGGAATGGGAGGACTGGGACCGGTTCTTCGACATTCTGCAGAGGGAAGACCCGCACCAACGGCTGCGCGGCATCCACAATGGCAACAAATGGTACGACCACACCAGGGCCTGGGTGACCCACGCCAGCCTGCAAACCTCGGATATGAACGGCGGCGTGCGGTTCCGTGCCCAGTACAGCAAGCCCGTGCTCTATGACGAGTGCCGCTACGAAGGAAATGTCCCGCAGGGCTGGGGCAACCTCGATGGGCGAACCATGACCCAGCGGTTCTGGCTCGGCACGATGAGCGGCTGCTATGTCGGCCACGGCGAAACCTACAAGCACCCGGAGGACATTCTCTGGTGGGCCAAGGGTGGCGTGCTCCACGGCGAAAGCCCGCAGCGCATCCAGTGGCTGAAGGACTTCATGGCGCAGGCGCCGCCCTTCCACGAGCTCCAACCCCTCGGGGACGGCAAGGGTCGGTTCGTTCTGGCCAAACCGGGCGAGTTCTACCTGGTCTATTGCTTGCAGCGAAAGCCGGAGACGGTTCAACTGGCCGGCGAGCGCCCCTACAAAGTGGACATGATCGATCCCTGGGCGATGACGGTCATGCCCGCCGGCACGGCCCAGCCCGGAGAGTTCACCGTCGCGCCGGTGCGGGCCGACACCGTGTTCCGGTTCACGCCGTACGCCGCCGGCGAAGCGCTTCGGCCCGAAGCCCGCATCCTGGCGGCCCCGACCGCAGGCGTGCCGCCGCTGGCGGTATCGTTCCAGGCGGTCACCACCGCCGCGCGGACGGACTGGGATTTGGGCGATGGCAGCAAAGCCACCGGCCGCGAGGTCCGGCACACCTACGCGGAACCGGGCATCTACAGCGTCACCCTCACGGCCACCGATGCGGGCGGCGGGGTCGCCATGGCCCAGACGGAGATTGTCACCGAGCACGAGACGGCTGAGCCATTGGTCCGCATCGGCTTCGCCGACGGCGAAAAGCCCGCGCTCACGCTGCACGGCAGCGCCCGGCGCGGCGCGGACGGCACCCTGCGGCTTCCCGCCGAGGCGCCCTGGGGCTGGGTACAGGCAGGCGGCGGCATGATCGAGGAACTGCGCGGCCTGCGCTCGTTCACCATCTCCGGCTGGGTGCGCCCGGCCAGTCTCGAAACCGGCTCGGGCGGCAACCGCATGGTCTTTTGCCTGAATCGGGACGGGGACGGGATCGACCTCGTCTGCCACGCCGACGGGCGCCTGCGCCTGGCCGTCAACCAATGGCCCGACGGCATCCGCAACGACAGTTCCCCGGGCAGACTGGTGGTGGGCAAATGGACTTTCTTCGCGGTGACCTACGACGCCGGCAGGCCGCAGGACAACGTGAGCTGGCATTTCAGCCCACCGCTGGACGCGCCCGGCCCGGCGGAGGTGGCGCTGGACCGCCGGACCACCTACCACAACGGCCCGGTTGGCACCGACCTGCGCGACCTGGCCATTGGCAACTTCAACCAGACCATGCACAGCTACGGTCTCGACCGCCAGTTCCGCGGCGACATCCGCAGCTTGCAGATTTTCGGCAGCCGGGTGACCGGCCGCGGGGCCATGAGTCCCGACGACATCCGCAAAGGAGTGGCGCTGCCATGACTACGCCCGCCTCCCGTCTCCCGAACACCATGCCGCGCCTGCGAGTGAGCGAAAACCGCCGTTTCCTGGTGACGGAGCAGGGCGCGCCCTTCTTCTGGTTGGGCGACACCTGCTGGCACATGTTCGGCAAGTCGGTGCGCGAGGACACCCCGAACCAGCCGTCGGCTGCCCGCTACTTCGCCACCCGCGCGGCTCAGGGCTTCACCGTGATTCAGTCGGTCATCGTGCGCTGGCCCGACAACGGTTCGAGCGCGAACGCCTACGGGTTCGAGCCGTTCGTGGACGACGACTGGTCCCGCCCACGCCTTGGGCCCGGGGTCAACGACGACTACTGGGACCAGGTGGACTGGTGCGTGGCCGAGGCCAGGCGCAACGGCCTTTACCTTGCGGCCCTGCCCATGTGGCTGCAGGCCATCGAGGACGGCAACAGGATGGCCGGAAACCCGGAAGTCGCCTACCGATACGGGCATTTCCTCGGCAACCGCTACGGCCATGAACCCCACATTGTCTGGGTTCTGGGCGGCGACCCCTGGCAGAAGGGCCGCAACGTCGATACGCCATCCCGTCTCGCCCTGGTCCGGGCCCTGGCCGAAGGCATCGCCGACGGTGCCAACGGCGAGGACGCCTACGACGGCCAGGCCGATTGGACGACGACTCTCATGACCTTCCACCCGCCCGGCGGCAACCATTCCTCGGGCGAATGGCTGCACACCGAGCCCTGGCTGGACTTCAACATGGTCCAGACCACCACCCGGTTCCGTTTCGCCAACTGGCAAACCGTCGCCAGGGACTATGCCCGCACGCCGCCGAAGCCGACTTTCGATGCCGAAGTCGCCTACGAGGAGTCGCTGTCGCTGAACAAGGACGAGCCGCAGGATCGTCGCGTCCGCCCCTGGGACGTGCGCCGCGCGGCCTACTGGAATGTCTTTGCCGGGGGGCTCGGGCACACCTACGGCCACCGCAGCTTCATCGGCTGGATTCGCCGGGGCGAGACCTACCACTTCGGCGCCCATATCCCGTGGTACGAACGCCTCGACGCGCCCGGAGCGCAGCAGATGAAGCACCTGCGCGCCCTCGTCGAGTCCCGCCCCTTCCTCAGCCGTATCCCCGATCAGTCCATCCTGGCCGGTGACCCCGGCGACGACGATGGGCACCTTCAGGCCACCCGCGCCGCCGACGGCTCCTACGCCATGGTATACACGCCCATGGGGCGGCCCGTGGCGCTCAATCTCGCCGGGCTCGGGCAGGGGCCGTTCCGCGCCCGGTGGTACGACCCGCGCACGGGGTCGTCTTCGCCGGCTGGCGAGTTCAGCCTTGCCGCTGCAATCCACAATTTCGTCCCGCCGTCCGCAGGCGAAGACCACGACTGGGTTCTGGTCGTCGACCGGCAGGAGCGGGAAGCGACCGCCGGGCCCTTGCGGGCCCACCCCCGGAACAGCCGCTATTTCGCCGATTCCACGGGCCGGGCCGTATACCTGACCGGCGCCCACACCTGGAACAACTTCGCGGACGTGGGCGTCGGCGACCCGCCCACTCCGTTCGATTTCCCGGCCTATCTCGATTTCCTCGAGGCGTACCACCACAACTTCATCCGGCTGTGGCGCTGGGAACTGACGCGCTGGGATGTCGGAGCGACGCCGCAGTACACAACCAAGGCCGACACCTATGCCGTGGCGCCGCATCCTTGGCGGCGCACCGGTCCCGACCCGGCTTTGGACGGCCGCCCGAAGTTCGATCTCCACCAGTTCGACCCGGCCTATTTCGATCGTCTCCGCCAGCGGGTATGCGCGGCGCGGGAACGCGGCATCTACGTCGGGATCATGCTCTTCGAGGGCTGGGGACTGCAGCATCTGCCCAACACCTGGGCCTCGCATCCGTTCCACCCCGCGAACAACATCCAGGGCCTGGACGGGGATGCCGACGGCGATGGCCGCGGCCTGGCGATCCACACCCTGAAGCAGCCCGCAGTCACCCGTTTGCAGGAAGCCTACGTCCGCCGGGTGATCGACGCCGTGAATGACTTGGACAATGTGCTCTACGAAATCGTCAACGAGAGCGGCATCTACTCGGTCGAGTGGCAGTACCACATGATCCGGTTCATCAAGGCGTATCAGCAGGGCAAGCCGCACCAGCACCCCGTCGGGATGACCTTCCCGTACTCCGCCGATGCGGGAAAAAGGGGTACCAACGCCCATCTCTTCGCCAGCCCGGCCGACTGGGTCTCGCCCAATCCCGATGCGCCTGCCCCCTACGACTACCGCACCAATCCGCCGCCGGCCGATGGCTCAAAAATCGTCCTTTCCGACACGGATCACCTCTGGGGCATCGGCGGCACTCCCGATTGGGTGTGGAAGAGCTTCGTGCGCGGGTACAATCCGCTCTTTATGGACCCCTACGACAACCGGGTGCTGGGGATGGCGGAGCCGGAGTCCTGGGGCCCCATCCGCCGCAGCCTGGGATATGCGCGGAGCCTGGCCGAGCGCCTGGACTTGGCCGCCATGACGCCCCGCGAGGACTTGGCATCGACCGGCTACTGTTTGGCCGATCCCGGCCGCGAGTACCTCGTCTATCTTCCCGAAGGCGGCACGGTGACCGTGGACCTCGCCGCCGCCGGGGGCGAACTGAACCTCGAATGGCTTGATCCAGACACCGGCGAGACGGTAACGGCAGAACCCGTTCCGGGCGGTGCGGCCCGCCAGTTGACCGCGCCACTGGCCAAGCATGCCGTTCTGCATATCGCGCGCCCCGACTAGCAAGGGCACCGCACCGTCTTCTCAGTGTTCCGCCTTGGAGACCTTTCCCATGTCCGCCCATCCACAATGCAAACTCCGCGTGTCGGCCAACCGGCGTTGGTTGGAATATGCCGACGGCCGCCCCTTCTTCTGGCTTGGGGACACCGCCTGGGAGCTGTTCCATCGAACGACTCGCGAGGAGGCCGACCTCTATCTCGGCAACCGTGCCGGGAAGGGATTCACCGTGATCCAGGCGGTCGCCCTGGCAGAACAGGACGGGCTGAAGACGCCGAACTCCTACGGTCACCTGCCACTGGTAGACTGCGACCCGACCAAGCCCGCGCTCGGGGACAAGGGCTACTGGGATCATGTGGACTACATCGTCAGCCGGGCCAATGCCAAGGGTCTCCTGCTCGGCTTCCTGCCCACCTGGGGCCGGCACTGGCAGGGCAAGGACAGCATTTTCACCCCGGCCAGCGTCAGAATCTACGGCCAATGGCTGGGAGCGCGCTACCGGGAGGCCGGTCTGATCTGGATTCTCGGCGGCGACCGGAACATCCACAGTGAGGCCGAGCACGAACTCATCGCGGCGCTGGCGGCGGGGCTGCGGGCCGGCGACGGCGGCAACCACCTCATCACCTACCATCCCCTCGGGCCGGGGCGTTCGTCGGACTACTTCCACCAGGACGAGTGGCTGGACCTCAACATGTACCAGTCCTCCCATGCCGCCCGCGATCACGACAACGGCCTGTTCGCCGAGCACGACTACGCGCTCGACCCGCCCAAGCCGACCGTCGATGGGGAACCGCGCTACGAGGCCCTCCGGATCGGGTTCTACAACCAGGACGTGGCCCGGCATCTCCATTTCGACGACTACGACGCTCGCCAGGCCGCCTGGTGGTCGTTGCTGGCGGG
>LVAZ01000646.1 GCA_001603055.1 Victivallales bacterium Lenti_02 | reverse complement strand
GAGCGTCCCGCCGACCCAACCGCGTCCTCCCGCCCAAAAACCCTACCAACCCACCCCCCAGCCCTCCCCCGCCTTTCCCCGTCTTTCCCCTTCGTGCCCTTCGTGCCTTCGTGGTGAAAACAGGGGTTGACGGCGGGGCTTCACGCAATACAGTCCCCCGAAAGCCTTTTGCAGGGCTCCGCTTCGGGGCCGCGCCCGGCCCAGCACCAACCCATTCCGGAGAAGATCACCATGGCAGGCAAAGTTCGCGTCGCATTCGTCGGTTGCGGTGGCATCGGCAACTTCCACTTCGGCCATTTCGCCGACAACAAGATTCCGGACGCCCAGATCGTCGCCGTCTGCGACAAGGTCGAGGAACGCGCGCAGAAGGCCGCCGCCCGCTTCGGCGCCACGCCCTACCTCCGCTGGCAGGACATGTTCGCCAAGGAGCAGTTCGACGCCCTCTACGTCTGCGTCGAGCCCTGCGCCCACGAGCGCGAGGACGGCGGCATGGAACTGGCCGCCATCGAGAAGGGCTGCCACCTCTTCGTCGAGAAGCCCGTCGCCCTCAGCATGGACTACGCGAACAAGGTGCTCGCCGGGCTGACCAAGAAGAAACTCATCCACGCGGCCGGCTTCCAGGACCGCTACCTTGATTTCGCCCCCCGCATGAAAGCCTGGCTCGCCACCAAGGAAATCGGCTTCTTCAACGGCTACTGGGTGGGCGGCATGCCCGGTGTCTGGTGGTGGCGCAAGCGTTCCACCTCCGGCGGCCAGGCCGTCGAGCAGACCATCCACACCTTCGACATGGCCCGCTACCTCTTCGGCGAAGTCGTCGCCGTCTCCGCCTTCGGTCGTCGCGGCATCATGGAGAACGTGCCCGACTACGACACCGAGGACGCCTCCGCCGTCAACCTCAAGTTCGAGAGCGGCCTCATCGGCACCATCTACAGCGGCTGCTTCGCCAACGCCTTCGGCAAGAACGGCATCGACGTCTTCTGCAAGGGCGGCAAGCTCGAATACACCGAGCGCGGCGGCTTCAAGGCCATGGAACCCAACATGACCATCGAGATGAAGACCGGCAACGACTACGGCCAGGAAGAGGACGACGTCTTCATCGACGCCATCATCGAGAACGACCAGTCCCTCATCGTCTCCCCCTACAGCGAGGCCGTCAAGGACCTCGAAGTCGTGCTCGCCGCCAACGAGTCCATGGACAACGGCGGCAAGGTCATCTACCTCCGCTAGACCCGATTCCCCCAAAACGCCGCCCCCCGCGCCCAACCGGCGCGGGGGGCGCTTTTTTGGGGAGATAGAAGGAAAGCAGATTCCGCCATCCACTGGGACCACTGGGACCGATGGGACCTATGGGACCGATGGGACCGATGGGACCTATGGGACCTATGGGACCTATGGGACCGAAGCTCCACTGGGTCCACTGCGTCCACTGCGTCCACTGCGTCCACTGTTCCCGATTTCCCTTGCCAGCCCGGCAAGCGATGCTAAGATAGGACGGTCATTTTTCCCATCCACAACCGGAGCAT
>LVAZ01000645.1 GCA_001603055.1 Victivallales bacterium Lenti_02 | reverse complement strand
CCGCCGCTCTTGTAGGTGTCGAGCACCCGGACGGCCAGGACATTCTCGCCGGGCTTGAGGAGGCCGGGTTCGAGCTGGTACTCGCGGGGGAAGGACCAGTAGTTCTCGGGGTGGGTTTTGGCGGTGACTTCGCCGAGGAACCGGCCGTTCAGCCAGATGACGGATTCGTCGTCGATGGCGCCGATGTGGAGGGTGATGTCCTCGTCCCGGCGGATGGTTTCGGGCACCTGGAAGCGGAGGCGGTACCAGAACACGCCGTCGTAGTCGGCCAATTCGGGAATCTGGGACTCGAAGGTGGCGCCGACCTGGATGGATTTCCAGGCGCTGTCGTCGAAGTTTTCGAGGAACCAGTTCTGGTTGCGGCCCTGGTCCTCGCGGTCCACCAGGCCGCGCCAGCCTTCCTCGAGCGGTTGGGTGGCGATGCGGACGGGGGAGGCGAGCAGTTCGGGGAGGGGTGAATCGAGGCGGACGGCGAGGTTGTCGAGCAACTGGGCGACGAGGAAGAGGTTGCGGCGTTTGCTGGTGCGGAGATAGGGTTTGGCCTCCTCGTCGAGCATCCAGGGGGCGACTTGGCAGAAGACCACGCGGCCCTGGCCCAGGGAGGCGGCGCGGAGGTAGTTGCTGCCGTTTTCGGCCATGGGGCCGGCGGCCGTGATGGCGGCGTAGTCGAGCTTCGTGCGCCAGTGGAGTTCGGCGGCGGAGAGTCCGGCGAAGAGGGGGTCGGCCAGGTCCGCGAGGGTCGAGTAGGCGGAGACGGGTTCGGCCTGGATTCCGGGGACGAGTTGCTGGGCCTCTTCGGCGGAGAGGCCGAGGGCGAGGGCCTGGGCTCCCTGCTCGATCCGTTGGCGGGCCTGGGCGAGATCGGCGCCGGGGCCGACCAGCAGGCGGGCGGCGTCCGGAGCGGTGGTTGCGCCCAGCGCCTTGGCCAGGGCCCGGGTTTCCTCGCCGCCGTGCACGGCGAGGGGGTGATGGATGGGGGCGGGGACGGAGCGGAGGTAGGAGATCAGGTTGCGGCAGAGCTGTTCGGCGGCGGGATCGCTGGCCGTGCGGGCAGTGACATCGAGCTGGCAGAAGAGGATGCGCCCCTGGCCGAAGACACCTTCGAGGAGGGGGGCGTACTGGAGGTCGAAGCCGCCGTCGGCGAGGGCGGTCCAGTTGCCGCGCGGGGGTTTCTCGATGAGGATGGTGGCCACGGAACCGCGATTGCCGGCGCGCCAGACGCGGGTGTTGCGGAAACCGTGCCAGTCCCAGCGGGGGTCGCCGGTCTCGACGGCGGGCAGGTCGGGGAGGAAGGGGGGGACGCTGGTGGCTTCGCCCTGCCAGTCGCGCAGGTTGTCGGCGGTCAGCCCGGCGAAGACGGGATGGTGGGGGAGGCGGGGGAAGACCTGGCGGAGGCCCTGGAGGTTGATGCGGAAGCCGAGGCGGTCCCGGAGGATGGCGGCGTCCTGCTCGAAGACCAGCACGCGCATGCCGTCGCGGAGGCGGGCCAGGGCGGGGACGGGGTTGGCCAGACCATTGCGCCCGACGACCAGCAGGTCCGCGCCGTCGAGGGAATCGGCCGCCTCGATTAGCCGGTAGGGCACGCCGAGGGCGCTCAAGAGGCGGGCGGTGTCGCCGGCCGGGTCGAGCAGGGCGACGGGTTTGGCCGGGGGCAGGGGGGCGGGCGGGGCGAGGACATGGACGG
>LVAZ01000644.1 GCA_001603055.1 Victivallales bacterium Lenti_02 | reverse complement strand
CTGCTGACCATCCCGCGCGGGCGGGTCGCCACCTACGGCGAACTGGCCCGCGCCATCGGCTGCCGCAGCCCCCGCGCGGTCGGCCAGGCCCTCCGCCACAACCCATTCGCCCCCGCCGTCCCCTGCCACCGGGTCATCGCCGCCGACCTCACCCCCGGCGGCTTCGCGGGCGAAACCGCCGGCGCCGAACTCGCCCGCAAGCTCGAACTGCTCGCCGCCGAAGGCGTCCGCTTCGCGGCCGGGAAACTGGCGGAACCGGACCGCCTGCACTACATTGGCCGACGACGGGAAGAACCGTAAAACCAATTCGACGAGGCTGGCATCCATGCTCTTCCGCACCCGCTCCTACGCCCGCGCCGGGCTGCTCGGCAACCCCTCCGACGGCTACTATGGCAAGACCATCGCCTTCTCCATCGAGGACTTCCCCGTCGATGTGACCATCTACGAGAGCCCCGAGCTGCGGATCGAGCAAGGCGACGTGGACCAGGACCACTTCGCCAGCCTGTCGGATCTGGTCAACACCGTCCAGCACTACGGCTACTACGGCGGCATCCGCCTGATCAAGGCGACCATCAAAGTTTTCGCCCACTACTGCCAGGAGGCGGGCATCGAGCTGCCGGACCGCAACTTCACCATCCGCTACCTCTCCACGGTCCCCCGGCTGGTCGGGCTCGGCGGTTCGAGCGCCATCTGCACCGCCACCTTCAAGGCCCTGATGAAATTCTACGGGGCGCGCGACATCCCCTTCCAGCTCATCCCGACCCTCTGCTGGCGGGCCGAGAGCGAGGAACTCGGCATCCAGTGCGGCATGCAGGACCGCGTCATCCAGGTCTACGAGGGCATGGTCTTCATGGATTTCGAGGAACAGCACTTCCTCGCTCAGAACCACGGCCGCTACGAGTGGCTCGACGCCACCTGCCTGCCCCGCGTCTACCTCGCCTATGATCCCAACCGCGCCGAATTCTCCGGCATCTACCACCGCAAGCTGCGCGTTCTCTTCGAGGAGCAGAAAAAGGAAATCGTCGCCGCCATGAGCGAATTCGCCGACATCGCCCAGCGCGGGCGCGACGCCATCGTCGCCGGCCAGACCGCCGTCCTCCCCGAACTCATCAACGCCAACTTCGACCTGCGCAACCGGGTCTTCAAAGTCGCCGCGGAGAACGCCCGCATGGTCGAATGCGCCCGCAGGGCCGGCGCCTCCGCCAAATTCGCCGGCAGCGGCGGCGCCATTGTCGGCACCTACGACGACGAGCGCATGTACCAGCGGCTCATCCGCGAACTCCACGCGATCGGCTGCACGGTGCTGCGCCCCTGCATCGCCCCCCCCCAGGACCCCGCCCGCTTCCCCGCCTGACCCGACTGTCGGAACGGGCGGAACGGGCTATATTCCCACATTCGCCATCATTCCCGGCCAATGGGCGGGAAAGCAAGTCCGTTGTGGTAGCGAAGACGAAGAGCAGGACCAAGGGAGACACGAACTCGTTTTTCATCGTCCTGCGAGAGAATGGGGAACGCGCACCAGCCTATGTCGGAACAAACTGGGACCAACATTCTCCCCGGCACCGAAATCGCGGGCTACCGGATCGAGCGCGAACTGGGGCGCGGCTCCATGGCCGTGGTCTACCGGGCCGTGCAGCTCAATCTGCAGCGTCCCGTGGCCCTCAAGGTGCTCAGCGCCGAACTGGCCAGCAACCACGAATTCGTGGGCCGCTTCTTCAACGAGGCCCGCGCGGCCGCCGCCCTGAGCCATGCCAACATCATCCAGGCCTACGACGCGGGCCAGACCGACGGCGGCATCTACTACTTCGCCATGGAGTACGTCGAGGGCGAAACCGTCCAGGACCGCATCCGCCGGGACGGCGCCATTCCCGTGCGCACCGCCCTGCGCATGGCCGAGGACATCGCCGACGCCCTCAACTACGGCTGGCAGCGCCAGCGCCTCACCCACGGCGACATCAAGCCCGAAAACGTCATGGTCAACACCGAAGGCGAAACCAAGCTCGCCGACTTCGGCCTGGCCAAGGTGGCCGAGCACGACTTCACCGGCTCGGATGTCATGCTCACCCCCCTCTACGCCTCGCCCGAAGCCATCCGCGGACAACTGGGCAAGGGCGATTGCCGGGGCGACATCTACTCCTTCGGGGCCAGTCTCTACCATATGCTCGTCGGCCACCCTCCTTTCCCCGGCCAGGATACCGAGACGGTGCTCGAACGGCATCTCAACGAACAGCCCGCCCCCCTCGACGGCCTGGTCGCGGACCTGCCCCACGGCGTCTCCGCCTTCGTCGCCGGCCTGCTAGAAAAGGATGCCGCGAAGCGTCCCCAGGACTGGAGCGAGGTTCTCACCCGAATCCGCGATCTGGGCCACGGCAAGGCGACCCCCGTGCGCAAGCTGCGGATGGGGGCCGCCGGCGCGCC
>LVAZ01000158.1 GCA_001603055.1 Victivallales bacterium Lenti_02 | reverse complement strand
GACAGAGGTCGAGGTGCTTATGCGGGAGAATTTCGCGGCGCTGCCGGCCGGAGCCACTCTGCCTGACGGCTGGTGGGCGGAAGGCAGCGAGACCGTTGCGGTCCGGGAGGGCGCCCTGGTCCAGAACGCGAATCCGGAAGCCGGGGCACAGAGCGCGGACAGTGTGGTCTGGATCGACGATGAATTCGAGGGCGATATCCGGTTCGAAGCGGACGTCACGGTCTTGTCGGCGAAGGGCAACGTCAACGATGTGGTGGTTTTCCTGTTTTTTTCGGACCCGTCCGGTAACCCGCTGCACAGCACGCGCAAGCAACGGGTTTCCGGCAAGCAGAACCTCTACACCAACCTTCTGCACGGCTATGTATTTTTCTACTGGGGCAAGGGTGGTGTGACCACGCCGGCCAACATCCGCCTGCGGGACTGTCCAGGTGCCCATCTGTTGCTGGAGACGGACAAGCATACCGTCGAAACCGGGCATACCTACCGGATCGCGGTCGAGAAGCAGGGGGAAATCCTGCGGTTCTTCGTGGACGGGGAGAAACTGGCCGAACACCATGTGGGCACGGACGAGGTGGCAAACCCCGTCCATGCCAAGGGGGTGATCGGGCTGAAAACCTGGAACACGGAATTGCGCTGGGACAATCTGCGGGTCATCCGGCGGCGGTAGGGCGGTCAGCGTTGCTGGGTGGCGACGGTGGGCTGGCCGTCGCGGGGGGCGTCGAGCCAGGCTTCGGCGAGGGTCCGGCCCTGGCGCTGGCGGCGGAAGGTGGCGCTGCCGTACTCGCTGCCGGGTTCGCGGCTGAAGCGGATGGTGTCCTCGGTGCCGCTCCAGACGATGCGGGCGCCCCAGTCGCCGTCGGGAACGACCTCGGGCCGGGAAATACCTTCCCGGCGGGGCAGCAGGACCATGAGGAACCGGGGGGCGCTGGAGCGGACGGTGTAGTGGAGGCGCGGATGGCTGCCCTCGCGGCTGGTTTCGAACCAGTCGGTCTCGATCTTGCCGCCGGCGGGGCGGACGGGGAAGACCTCGAGGGTCGTCTCGGGGCCCTGCACGGTGCCTGCCGCGACGAGGGGGAAGGGTGTCTCGCCCGGCTTGGCGTCGGCGGCGGTCAGCACCTGACCGGCCTTCGGGTCCAGGAAGGGGGAGACGGGGCATTCGGCGCCCGCCGGAATCAGGGCCAGTTTGGCCAGCTCCGCCTCGGGCTCGCGTTTTTCCAGGCGGACCAGATGGGTGCCGGGTTCGAGGGCGAAGGTGGCCGGGGCGGCCGCGTCGCGGTGCTGCACCAGCGACCAGTTGAGACTGGCGCTGCCTGGCATGTCCCAGGTGAGTTTCGGCCCGTCGCCGAGGGTGACGAAGAAGCTGTCGGACTTGCCGAGGTCCTTGCCGCCGGCGCGGGTCAGCGCGGCCAGTTGGTAGATTCCCGCCTCGGTCACGGTGAAGGTGAATTCGGCGCCGGCGTTGGTTTCGGGAGCGCGGAGGACGGGGAATTCGAGTCGTTGCGGCGCGGCCCGCCAGGGCAGGGAATCGGTGGCGAAGGCCATGTTCGAGGGGATGTGCCACTGCCAGGTGTAGTCGCGCTCGGCGGCGTCCTTGACGATGTCGTCCATGACCACCAGATAGGGGGGCACGCCGTCGTTCCCGCGGACGAAGAGGAAGGTGCGCTCGGCGCGCTCGACGGGGGTGGTGGGGCTGGGGCGCCATTCGTGGTCGTAGCGCAGGCTCCAGGCCTCGCGGGCGTCGACCCGGACCCAGTCCAGGAGGGGGGAATGGTGGAAGCCGGTGATCCAGCCGGAGCTTTGGTTGTGGTAGCGCATGGGCTGGCCCTCGCCGTCGATCAGGACCACGTTGTGGGCGTAGGAGCTGTGGCTTTTGCGCGGGTCGGCGTCGTTGCCGTAGCCGCTGTCGATGGCGAGGTCGGCGCCATAGGCGCGAAGGGTGAAGGAGCCCTTGTCGCATTGGTCGTGGCCGGCGACATAGGGGCCGGCGAGGACGGAGACATGCCAGTCGTCGGGGCCGAAACCGGTCTGGGAGACTACCAGGCCGCGCCCGCGGAAATGCTGGGCCAGCGGCAGCACCGAGGCGGGATCGAGGGCGGGGTAGGGGCGCCAGAAGAGGAGATAGCCCAGGCAGCGCGGGCCGTCGAACTGGCTGGGCGAGGTGCGTCCCGGGCCGTTTTCCCAGGCCCAGGCCATGAGCCCGGCCAGAGTGGCGTAGCTCAATTGGCGTTCGCCGAGGGTTTCGGAGAACTGGGCGAGGAAATCGAGCGGACGGTGGGCGGTGGGCTGGGCCAGGCGTTCGCCGGGCCGGGCCGGGTCGGTCTCGGCCAGTTCGGCGAGCCGCCCGCAGACATAGCTGTAGGCGGGCCAGGGGGCCTGGCCGTGGCCGCCGTCGGAGAGGTTGTTCCAGCGGCCGCCGCCGGGCAGGGTCTCGGCCACGAACCACGGCGGGGTGAGATGGTAGTTCGAGTTCACGAACAGGTCGTTGCGCCCCTGGCGGCGGAGAATCTCGATGAACTCGACGCCCGCGCCCATGCCGTAGCCGATGTAGGGCGGTCCCTCGTTGCCCGAGCCGTCCTGGTCGATGCCGAGGGTGAGATAGTCGCGGAGATGGCGCCGACACTCGAAGAGAATGGCCTTTTCGGCGGTGCGGGTCTCGCCCTCGAGGGCGAGCATGCCGACGCCGGCCGCGCCCATGAGTCCGGGGTCCCAGTTCCAGACGCGGTGGAGGGGACGGCTGCCCCAGCCTGCGGTCCGGCTGCGCTCGTGGATGTCGAGGACGAAGCCGAGCAGGGTGGTTTTGATTTCCTGGCGCTCGGCGGGGGTGAGGAGGTCGTGGGTCCAGTCGTAGGCGAAGGCGAGGGCGCGGACGTAGAAGGTGCGGGTGTAGTAGAAGCCCTCGTCGATCAGGGGGTTGTCCACGGGCATTTCGCGGGCCATGCGGAGGGCCAGGTCGGCGGCGCGGCGGCCGAAGCGGGGGTCGCCGGTGAGGCGGTAGGCGGCGCCGAGGGTTTCGAGGGGGGTGACGGCGGGGCCGAGGCGTCCCTCGAAGGCGCCGCGCCGGGCGTGGGCGTCGGCGGGGGTTTCGTCCTCGCGGAAGCTGAGGACCCGTTCCCAGAGGCGGTCGACGGTCTGGTTGCGGATTTCGGATTCGGCCAGTTGGAGGATGCGGTCGCGGGCCTCGGCCAGGGAGGGATGGCGGGCGATGGCCGCGTGCAGGGCCGCGACTTCGGCGTCGCCGAGCAGGAGACGGGGATGGGGGGAGCCGACGATCCGGTCCTCGGGCAGCAGCTCGCGGCGCAGGCGTTCGCGGTTCAGGCGGCGGGCCAGGGGCGCGGCCCGGGCGGCATCGAGCAAGGCCAGGCCGCCGAGGTCGAAAGCGACCGGTCGACGGGTGTCGGCCTGGAGCATGAACTGGATTTTGGCCTGGGGGCCGAGCTGGGCGGGGCGGAAGGTCTGCTGTGGCCCGCGCTCGTGGCGGAGGCTGCGGAAATCGAGGTAGAACTCGACCCATTCGCCGCCGCTGTCGCGCAGTTGGCCGATGTCGCCGCGGAAGTAGCTGGGGCCGGCTGCGTCGAGCAGCATGACATGGGCGAGCAGAACGCCCCCGCCGGAGGAGCGGAAATAGCCATGCAGGCCGACGGTGCTGGCGTGGTCGCCTTCGGGGAAGAGCCGGTTGATCCAGCCGAAGCTGAATTCGGTGGTTTCGATGGCGACGCGGACCGCGCCGCCGGGGCGGGAGTCCGCCTCGGCCAGGCGCTCGACCGCCGTGTTGGATTTCCGGTCCCAGGGGGGCGGTTCCTCCTCGGCCAGGGGGAAGAGGAAGCCAGGGGCGGCGGCCGCCAGCAACGGGAGAGCGCAGGTGAAAAGGAGAAGACGACGGGTCATGGGAATCTCCCGTGGTTGGTGGCTGGTGGCGGGCGGCGGCTGGCTCAGTCCGCGCCGGGGGCGGGCAGCTCGTTGGCGGTGAACTTGCACTTGGGGTACTTCGAGCAGCCGTAGAAGACCCCCCGGCGCGAGGTGCGCTGGATCATGGGGGCGCCGCATTCGGGACAGACCGCGTCGGTCTTCTTCGGCTCGGCCTTGGCCTGGAGGCCGAGTATCTCGGCCCGTTTGGCGAAGTCGGGAATCTGGGCGGCGTATTTGGGCAGCAGCTTGCGCAGGGCGGCGATCTGGCGCGGCGAGAGGCTGTTCTTGGTCTTGAACTGCTTGGCCAGGGATTCGGCGAACTCGCGGTCGTCGAAGCTGCGCCGTCCCCGTTTCACCGGTTCGGCCCATTGCTTCACGGTTTCGAGCATGGCGAGCATGGCGGCGATGGCGGCGCATTCCTCGTCGGAGGGGGGGGGCTCGGCGGCCTCGTTGTCGAGGCCGAAGCGGGCGGCGGCCTCGGCATAGCCGGGAATCTGCTCGCGGTATTTGGCGACCAGCCGCTTCAGGGCGTTCTTCTGGGGGAAGCTGAGGGCCTTGCCGCTCTCGATCTGTTCGCGGAGGGAGGCGGCGAACTTGCGGTCGTCGTAGGTGCGCTTGCCGCGGGTGGCGGGCTCGGCCCATTCGGCGACCCCGTCGAGGAGTTGGGCCAGGGCCAGGTCCTCGGCATCGGTCTCGCCCGGCTTTTCCTCGGCCTTCTCGCGGTGGGCGGTCTGGAATTCGGCGACGGCCTCGGCCAGACCCAGCTCCTCGGCGGCCGCGGCCAGGCCGGGGAGCTGGTCCGCGTAGCGCGCCGCCAGGGCGACCAGGGCCTTCCACTGGCGCTCGCTCAGGGCCTTTTTCTTCTCGACCGCCTGCTCGCGGAGGGACTCGATGAACTTGCGGTCGTCGTAGGTGCGCTTGCCGCGGGTGACGGGCGGGTCCCAGGCGAGGTCGGCGGGGAAGAGATCGAGCAGGCGGAGGGCGGTGTCGCCCGAGGCCATGCCCACCGCGTCGCGGGCGCTGACCCACTGGCGGAAATGCTCGTAGAAGTCCGCGAGCATGGCGGTCCACTCGATGGTGCCCTCCTCGATCTGGTCCAGCCGCTCCTCCATGCTGGCGGTGAAGCCGATGTCGAAGAGCTGGGGCATGCGGCCGACGAGGAAGTCGTTCACCTGGAAGCCGAGTTCGGTGGGAACCAGGCGGCTCTTGTCGCGGGCGACGTACTCGCGGGTCTGGATGGTGCCCACGGTGGCCGCGTAGGTGGAGGGGCGGCCGACGCCGTTGGCCTCGAGGGCGCGGACCAGAGTGGCCTCCGAATAGCGTTTCGGGGGCTGGGTGAAGCACTGCTCGCGGAGCAGCTCGCGCAGGTCGCAGGGCATGCCCACCTTGAGGGGGGGCAGGTTCCGGGCCTCCTGGGGCTCGTCGGGATCGAGGCTGTCCTCCTTGCCCACGTCGCTGATGTTGTAGACGGCCTGGTAGCCGGGGAAGAGGGTTTCGCGGGCGGTGGCGCGGAAGATGTAGCTGTGGCGGAGCGGCGCGGCGGCGGGCTGGGCCTGGATTTCGAGGATGTGGTCGAGCTGCTTGGCGGGGGCCATCTGGCTGGCCAGGAAGCGCTGCCAGATGAGCCGGTAGAGCTTGAGCTGGCGGGGTTCGAGCAGGCCGGCCAGGCTGTCGGGCGTGCGCTCGACATCGGTGGGGCGGATGGCCTCATGGGCCTCCTGGGCGCTCTTGCCCGAACGGAAGCGGTTGGGCTTGGCGGGCACGTAGTCGGGGCCGTAGGCGCGGCCGATGAAGTCGCGGGCCGCGTCCTGGGCCTCGCGGGAGACGTTCACCGAGTCGGTCCGCATGTAGGTGATGAGGCCGACGGGGCCGCCTTCGCCCAGTTCGGCGCCCTCGTAGAGCTGCTGGGCGACGCGCATGGTCTGGCTGGTGTCCATGCGCAGGTTGCTGCTGGCGGCCTGCTGGAGGGTGCTGGTGGTGAAGGGGGGCGGGGCGCTCTGCTGGCGCGGCTTCGAGTCCACCTTGGAGACCCGGAACTGGGCGCTCTCGATCTCCCCGGCCAGGGTGTTGGCGGTGGCCTCGTCGGGCACGTTCGGCTTGGCCCCGTCGAGCAGGGCCAGACGGGTGCGCAGGGAGGCCTTCGGGTTGCGGGTCTCGAAGATGGCGTCGAGATTCCAGTATTCCTGGGGGGTGAAGCCGAGGATTTCCCGCTCGCGCTCGACGACGAGGCGGAGGGCGACGGACTGGACGCGGCCGGCGCTGGTGCCGCGCTTCACCTCGCGCCAGAGCATGGGGCTGACCTGGTAGCCGACCAGGCGGTCGAGCACGCGGCGGGCCTGCTGGGAATCCACCAGGGCGTCGGCGATCCGGCCGGGATGGGCGAAGGCCTCCTCGATGGCGCGGGGGGTGATTTCATGGAAGGTGACCCGGTGGAAGTTCGCCTTGGTGGCGCCCTCGATCTCCTCCTTGATGTGCCAGGCGATGGCCTCGCCCTCGCGGTCCGGGTCCGTCGCCAGATAGATGTCGCTGGCGCCCTTGGCGGCCTTGCGCAGCTCGGCCAGGACCTTCTTGCCCTTGTCGGTGGGCTGGTACTGGGGCCGGAAACCGTTCTGCAGGTCCACGCCCAGAGATTTGGAAGGCAGGTCCCGCACATGGCCCATCGAGGCCAGAACCGTGACGCCCGACTTGCCGATGTACCGGCCGATCGTCCGGGCCTTGGTCGGCGACTCCACCACAACCAGTGATTTGCTCATTCAGACCTCTAGGGAAAACCGTCATTCGGCGACGAATTCGCCGCCGCATCGTGCGACCCGGCGACCGGGAAGCTGCTTGACCAAGCGTTTCATCTCCAGCAGGAGAAGCGTGCTGAGAACCTGGGCGGGGGGTTCGCCAGCGGCCACGATCAGCGAGTCGATGGCCGTTTCGTTCGTGTCGAGGAGGGACAATAGCTTCCGTTCCAGATCGGTCAACCCCGAGACGGGCGGCGGTTTGCGGAGGGCGGCGGCGCCGCGGGCGGATTCGGCGGCGAGATCGAGGCCGGGGAGGCCGCCGAATTCCTCGGCCACATCCTGGAAACTTTCCACCAGGCGGGCGCCGTCGCGGATCAGGGCGTGGCAGCCCCGCGACTGGGGCGAGTCGGCCCGGCCGGGCACCGCGAAGACCTGGCGGCCCTGCTCGAGGGCGGTGCCGGCCGTGATCAGGGAGCCGGACTGGAACCCGGCCTCGACCACGATCGTGCCGCGGGTCAGGCCGGAAATGATGCGGTTGCGCATCGGGAAGTTGCGCTTGTCGGGGCGGCTCTGCATGGGGAACTCGCCGACCAGGGCGCCGCCCTCGGCGACGATGCGCCGGGCCAGTTCGAGATTCTCCCGGGGGTAGACGTAGGCGAGGCCGCAGGCGAGGACGCCGACGGTGGTGCCGCCCGCCTCGAGCGCGGCCCGGTGGGCCACCGCGTCGATCCCCCTTGCCAGCCCGGAGACCACCGGCCAGCCCGCGACCGCCGCCGCCGTGGCCAGGCGCTCGGCCATCGCCACCCCGTAGGAGGTGGTCCGCCGGCTGCCCACGACGGCGATGCCGCCCCGGGTCCGCGCCACCGCCGCCGGATTGCCCCGGACATAGAGGCAGAGGGGCGGGTCGTGGATTTCCGCCAGCAGGGGGGGATAGTCGGGATCGTCCCGGGTCAGCACCGTCACTCCCGCCTGCTCGACCATGGCCAGCTCGCGCTCGATGTCGCACAGACTTTTCCAGCCGGCGATCACCTCCGCCAGCTTGCCCCCGATCCCCGGCACCCGCGCCAGTTCGGCGAAGGGCGCGGCCAGCACCGCCTCGGGCGAGGGGAAGAGACTGAGCAACTGGGCCACCCGCATGGGGCCGATTCCGGGCAGCAGGTTCAGGATCATGTAGGCGCGGCGACGGTCCATGCGGCGCTCCTCTCGGCAGCAGACAGACTCGACAACAACCAGCGCCGCGAATGTAGCGGCAACCCGGCGCGGGGTCAAACCCGCCCGCCCGCGCCGATTTCGCCGGATTCCAACCCAAGTTTAACACTTTGATTCGTAAGTCATTGGTAATCAACGTATGCAATTTTGAGTACCTACACTTTTTGTCCGACTTTCCGCTGTCCGGCGCGCCCCTCGGGCGGAAGCGCGGTCCGACTCGAGGGCAGG
>LVAZ01000157.1 GCA_001603055.1 Victivallales bacterium Lenti_02 | reverse complement strand
AACCTACCCCGCCCACGGATGCGAAAACAGATGTGTCAGGCGAGACGCTTACGATGCGGGGATCATCCATGCCCTATTCCCCCGCCCGGCCGAAGACATCGCGGACGGCTTCGAGATAGGCCATGCCGGCGGTGGTGTCGGGTTCCAGATAGCTGCCTTCGGTCCACTCGTTCCAGCAGTTGATGTTGAGCATGGCGGCCGGATGGGTGGTGGCGAGGCGGTCGCGGGTGGCGGCGAGGGCGGCGCGGAAGGCGGCGGGGGTGTTGCCGCCCAGCGAGTTCATGAAGGGGTAGCCTACCGGTTCCCAGACATCGGAAGGCAGGGTGCGCGGGGAGGAATCCCAGCCCATGGTGACGTTCGGGTAGTAGGGCATGCGGTACTCGTTGACCATCCGGTCCCAGTGGGCGAAGTAGCGCTCGCGGACGGTGTCGTAGGGAGTGAGGGGGGATTGTTCGAGGGCGGCGTGGTGAATCCAGACATAGCTGGTGGCGCTGTCGAATCCGAGATCGTGGACGATGCCGCGCGGGTCCACGGGGAGCTGCTCGCCGGGGAGGATGGTGCGACCCCAGACGACCGCGTTCAGGTGCAGGTCCGGGAAACCCGCCGCCTGCACCCGCTTCCGGAACGACTCCACCGCCCGGCCCGCCGCCGCCAGCGAGCCGAAGTTCTCGATGAACCGGGTCAGGTCGTAGATCGAGAAGTAGGGGCAGCCGTCCACCAGCAGGTGCGAGGGATGCACGAAATACTCGTCCACCATCTTGGCGACGATGGTCTCGAAGGTCTGCGGCGTCACCTTGCCGGGAAAGAGGGTGGCCCGCCCGAGGGTGCGGCCGCAGGGATGGATGTCCTTCCAATCGTGGTTGGCCCACATGCAGCAGAACTTGACGCGGTCCCGGTTGGCGGCCCCGAAGAAACCCTCTTCGAGTCCCCGTTCGAGGAAAGGACCGTCGTCGTAGTAGTACCAGTCAAAAATGAAGGCGTCGATGCCATGATCGGCGGCGGCGGCAATCTTCTGCTCCATATGGGCGGGATTGGCCTCGTCGGTGTAGCCCCAGGCGGGGACCTTGGGCTGGGCATGGCCGGGGAAGCGGGGCCGGGCGCATTTCACCAGTTCCCACTCCATCCAGCCGGGACCGTGCAGAGCCCGGTTGCGCGCGTCGGCATGGTAGTTGGGGAAGTAGTAGCAGGCAACGATGGGACGGGAGGACGGACGCATGGTTTTGCCTCGGACAAACGAAAAGGTTGTGGTGCGTGCCTACTATACGGAAAGACGCGCCAAGTCAAGGTGGCGAGGCTTGCGGGAGCGGTTTCGAAGCCTTATCGTAGCGAAACATCCGGCTGGGTGGAATCCGGCGGGCCAACCGCCCCCAGGCCGGGAACGACGACTTTCCGGGAGCGCGACGCCTATGCACAAGGGAGACAGCACGCTGGACCAACTGGCGGCCCAACTGGCCAGGATTCTGGTGCAGGCGAAGAGCGAAGACGAGATGCGGACCCTGATCGACGGTCTGCTGGCACCCCAGGAACTCGAGGAGGTGGTGCTGCGCTGGGAATTGATCGAGGAGCTGCTCTCGAAACGGACCCAGCGTGAAATCAGCGAGCGGCTGGGAGTCAGCCTCGGCAAGATTGCCCGCGGCTCGCGGCTCATCAAATACGGTCCTCCCGAGTTCCGTACGCTCGTGCAGCGCATCCAGCGCGAACTCGGGGAGTAGGCCGCCCATGTCCCAAGCGAACGAAACTCCCCAGGGTCGGCTGATCTATGCGGCCGGCGAATCCTGCGCCGATCTGCTCTACGCCAGCGGGGTGATGACTCCCGACCCCTTCCTCTGGTACGCCATCCCCGGCGAAACGGGCATGGTGATGAGCGCCCTCGAAGTGGGCCGCGCCCAGAAGGAGGCCCGTCCCGGTGTCCGGGTGCTTTCCTTCGAGCAGGCGGCGGCGGAGTGGGGCCTGCCTCCGGGCAAGCGCGGCGTGGTGGACTTCGTGCGCGGGCTGGCGAAGACCAGCGGCATCCGCCACTGGGCCGTGCCCCACGATTTCCCCTATGGTCTGGCGGTCCGCCTGCGCCGCTTCCGCCTTGTCCTGACCCCGGCCACCGACTTTTTCCCCGAGCGCGCCATCAAGACGCCCGAGGAGGTGGAACGGGTCCGCGAGGGGGTGCAACTGGCCGAAGCCGGGCTGTTCCGTGCCCTCGCCATTCTGCGCGAGGGCACCATCCGCGACGGCGATGTGGTCTGGCAGGGTGAACGATTGACGGCGGAGACCCTGCGCGGCGAGGTGGACGCCGAAATCGCCCGGCGCGGCGGCACCGCCTCGCACACCATCACCGCCCCCGGTCCCCAGAGCGCCGACTGCCACATGGCCGGAACCGGCCCCATCCGCGCCAATCAGCCCATCGTCCTCGACATTTTCCCCCGCGTGGACCGCACCGGCTACCACGGGGATTTGACCCGCACCGTGGTCAAGGGCAAAGCCGACCCCGTGGTCCGGCACGCCTACGAGGTGGTGCGCGACGCCCAGCGCAAAGCCATCGCGGCCGTCGCCGCCGGCGTCACCGGCAAGTTCATCCACCAACTGGCGGCCGACACCATCGCCGCCGCGGAATTCCCCACCGACGCGAAAGCCAACCCGCCCCGGGGCTTCTTCCACGGCACCGGGCACGGCCTCGGCCTCGAAGTCCACGAAGCCCCCCGCGTCAGTCCGGGCTACGACCTGCCCCTGGTGCCCGGCCATGTGGTAACCATCGAGCCGGGCGTCTACTACCCCGAATGGGGCGGCGTGCGGCTCGAGGATGTGGTCGTGGTCCGCGCCGGCGGCTGCGAGAACCTCACCACCGCCCCCTTCGAGCTGGAAATCCCCTAGCCTCCGGTTTTCCGCCAAGCAGTTGACGAAGCGGGAAGTGCCCATCATCATATGTGGGCTACATTCTTGCCATCAGGAGGTGCGTCATGAAGAAACAGTTGCTCGTCCTTTGTACTCTCTGTCTCCTCGCCGCCTTTCCCGCGCGGGCCTTCGATTCCGTCCGCAGCGCCGGCAAATTCGTTGTGTTCGAGGACGCGGAGGGGGTCGGCTGCTGGTGCCTCGCCAAGAACCGGATCATCGAATTCTATCTGAGCCGGGTGAACGAGGAACGTTTCCCGCGGAATGTGGTGCTGGTCTACGACAGCGGCAAAATCCTCGTGCCGGGACGCTCCCGAGCGGGCCGTCCGAGCGGCAACGAAGCCAATCCCGGCGAAGTGTACCAATTCCAGTTCCGGACGGCGGACGAGGCCCAGCGTTTCATCCGCATGCTCATCGAAGCCGTCAAGCAGGAATGACCCCGCCCGCGCGGGTAGCCGATCACAAGGAGTTCAAGCGAATGGAACGAATGGTTGGAACCACGGCGCGGGGCATCCGGACGCCGATCATCCGGCAGGGCGACGACATCGCCCGGATCGTCGTCGACAGCGTGCTGGCCGCGCAGCAGAGCGGCGGTTTCCGTCTGGCGGACCGGGATGTCATCGGCATCACCGAGGCGGTGGTGGCGCGGGCGCAGGGCAACTACGCCAGCGTGGACCAGATCGCCGCCGATGTCCGCGCCCGCTTTCCCGGCGACACCCTGGGCGTCATCTTCCCCATCCTGAGCCGGAACCGCTTCGCCATCTGCCTGAAGGGAATCGCCCGCGGTGCCCGGCGCATCGCCCTCATGCTCAGCTACCCCTCCGACGAGGTGGGCAATCATCTCGTGGACCTCGACCAACTGGACGCGCAGGGCATCGACCCCTGGAAGGATGTGCTCACCGAGGAACGGTTCCGCACCCTGTTCAGCGACTGCCGCCACACCTTCACCGGGGTGGACTACCTCGCCTACTATCGGGAACTGATCGAGGCGGAAGGTTGCCAGGCGGAAATCCTGCTCGCCAACGACTGCCGCGCCATCCTCTCCCGCACCAGTCAGGTGCTCTGCTGCGACATCCACACCCGCGCCCGCACCAAACGCCTGCTGAAAGCCGCCGGGGCCAGCCGCGTCTGCGGGCTCGACGACATTCTCTCCGCCTCCGTCGATGGCAGCGGCTACAATCCCGAATACGGGCTGCTCGGCAGCAACAAGGCCACCGAGAACACCGTCAAGCTCTTCCCCCGCGGAGCCCAGCCCATCGTCGAGACCATCCAGGACACGCTGCGCGAATGCACCGGCAAGACCGTGGAAGTCATGGTCTACGGGGACGGCGCCTTCAAGGACCCGGTCGGCAAAATCTGGGAACTGGCCGACCCCGTGGTTTCCCCCGCCTTCACCAGGGGCCTCGAAGGGCAGCCCAACGAGGTGAAGCTCAAGTATCTGGCGGACAACCAGTTCTCCCACCTGTCCGGGGCCGAGTTGCGCACCGCCATCTCCGGCTACATCCGGGCCAAGGAAGGCAACCTGGTCGGCAAGATGGATTCCCAGGGCACCACGCCCCGCCGCCTGACCGACCTGCTGGGCTCGCTCTGCGACCTCACCTCCGGCAGTGGCGACAAGGGAACCCCCGTCGTCCTCGTCCAGGGCTACTTCGACAACTACACCCACGAGGGCTGACGATCCGACCCCCTATCCGGGTGGAGAAGCCGCAACCCGGCACCTCGTGCGGCAGCGACTTCATGCCTGGGAATCAGCCGTGAGTTCCGCGATTCCCTGCTCGCGGGTCACCGGTTCGATTCCCGCCTGCCTCATCAGGGCCAGCCAGCGGCCATTGGCGAAATCCAGATTGTGGCTGACGACTGCGAGCGCGTAGGCCGAGGGGTCGGCGCAGGGGTGGGCGAGATTCAACAGATTGCTGATTCCCGAAACAGTGGCGGCGAAGGGCCAGCCCAGCCAGCGGGGCAGATAAAGAGTGCGGTACCGTTTTCCGGGAAAATAGGCTTGGGCAAGCAGGCGGTAGAAGTCGTCGACCGAAGTCCACTCGCTGTCCAGCACATTGATCGCCAGCCCCCGCGCCGCCGGGCACTCCGCCCCCAGGCGGACCGCCGCCGCCACGTTCCGCACCTGGGCCAAGGGCCAGCGGTTGCGCCCGCGCCAGGGACCGAAATGGACGATCACCGGCGAAATCCGGAGGAAGGCAACCACCCGCGCGCTCATGGTGGGATCGTCCGCCCCCCAAACGGCCGCCGGACGGATGATGCTCCAGGATTCCGGGGGAACATGGGCGCGCAGCCATTCCTCGGCCCGGATTTTGTAGCGGGGATAGGGATTGTCGGGCACGGCCCGGAGGGGCGTGGAATCCTCGTCCGTCCCCGCCTGGTCGAGGATGCCGTAGACATCGGTGGTGGAGACGAATACCAGGCGCTCCGCCTCGCCGCGCCGCACCGCCTCGCCGAGATGGACCACACTCTCGAAATTGGCCCGCCGGAATTCCTCGTCCCGACCCACGTCGGAGGCCCTGCCCGCGCAGTGCGCCACCACCGGTGGCGCGCCCGCCTCCCGGCGGCAGGCGGCCAACACCGCCCACACCGAATCCGGCTCCGCCACGTCGCCTTCCAGAATCCCGATCCGGTCGGCCAATCGTTCCAGCCGCGCCGAACGCCGCCGGTGGACCAGGGCGAAAACCCGCCAGCCCGCCGCCAGGAACGTCTCGACCACATGCCCGCCAATGAACCCGGCGGCACCGGTGACGAGCACCGACCTCATGCGTCCCCCTTCCCGATTCCCAACTCCCCGGCCAGCCGTCCCAGAGTGGCGATCACATGGTCCAAATCCGCGTGGGTATGAGCGGACATCACGTTGAGCCGCAGGCGGCAGTCCTTGCGGCGCACGGCGGGATAGGTCACGATGTTGGTGAACACCCCGTGCTCGACCAGAGCCGCGTGCAGCCGGGCCAGTTTCTCCTCGTCCCGGACCATGACCGGCACGATGGCGGAGGCGCTGTGCCCCGTATCCAGGCCGATCTGAGCCAAGCCCTGCTTGAGGTACTCGATATTCTCCCACAGCTCCCGGCGGCCCGCCGCATCCGTTTCCAGCAGATCGATGATTTCGATCAACCCGGCCACCACCGGCGCGGGCAGGCTGGTGGAGAAGAAGAACGTGCGGGCATACAGCCGCAGGTAGTTGACCAGGGCGGCGGAACCGGCGCAGTAGCCGCCGATGCCGGCCAGCGCCTTGCTCAAAGTGCCGTAGAGCACATCCACCCGCTCCAGGCAGCCACAGGCTTCGGGAGTGCCCCGTCCGCTTGGCCCCACCACGCCGATGCCGTGGGCGTCGTCCACCATCACCCGCGCCCCGTAGCGCTCGGCCAAGTCGCAGATTTCGGCCAGCGGGGCCAAATCCCCGTCCATCGAGAACACCCCGTCGGTCACGATCAGCCGCCCCTTCTGCCCGGCGGGAAGCTGGCGCAACTGTTTTTCCAGATGCCGCAGATTGCCGTGAAGGTAGATTTTGAGATCAGCCCCCGACAGCCGCCCCCCGTCGAATATGGAGGCGTGGTTCGCCGCATCGTTCAGAATCACGTCCCCCGGTCCGCACAGGGCGCTGATTACCCCCACGTTGCCGCTGTAGCCGCAGGGGAAGAGAATGGCATCCTCGCGGCGGAGGAACCGGGCGATGCGGCGTTCGAGTTCGCGGTGCAGGTCGGTGGTGCCCGCGTAGACGGGGACCGCTCCCATCCCGTAGCCGAACCGGTCGATGGCGGCCTTGGCGGCGGCGACCACCCGCGGATGCCGGGCCAGATTGAGAAAGGAGTTCGATCCCATCATCACCAGTTGACGTTCCCGGTTTCCGTGGTCGCGCACGATGGTCTGCCGGTCGGTGGCACTGAGCAGTTCGTGGTTCAGCGCGTCGAGACAGGGTTCGGGATGGGCGGCCAGATGGGTGGCCAAGCCGTCGATCTTGGCGAAAATCTCCCCTCCCCCGCCGGGCAGAAAACTCTCGAAACTGACTTTTGCCGCTGCGGATTCCATCCTCAATCCTCCACGTTCAGGACCGTTTGCACCACTGCCGCCAGATAGGCCTGGCGCGTGGGAAAAGCACGGGGGTCCGGACAGACGGGGGCCGGCTGGCCGGAAAGCCACAGCCCCGGCCGGTCCGAACGCTGGCAGGTTCCAATCCGCCGGGCACCGGCTTCCGCCAGCTCCGAACGCAGCGGGTCATCCTGGCGAATCCCGAACACCAGCTCATATTCGCCCGCTCCCGCCACCAGCGCCGCCGCCGCAGGCAATCCCGCCTGCCTGGCCACGGGGACGACCGAGTCGGCCAAGGGTATCCGGGACCATTCGATGTCCAGGCGATGGGCCGGATTCACCCGCGCCAGCATCTGGAGGGAATCCAGCAGCCCGCCGCTGGTGTCGATGCAGGCCACGGCATGGCCAACCAGGCGCCGCGCCAAATCGAGCCGCAGTTCGAAGCGGGGGGTGGGGCAGCCAGCCAGCAGAGCCGCATTCGCATCGCCCAGAGGCCCGCTGACCCACAGTTCGGCCTCAGCCGCCGCGAACCGGCGGGAGAACCCTTCTCCGGCCACCGGCCCGAAGGCCGTCCCCGTGAACCGCCAATCCATGCCGCTGCCCAAATCCCCCCCCAGATGACGACAGCCGCAGGCAGCCAGAACCCCGGCCAGCCCCTCGGCCAAACCGGTCGCGAAACCGTCCGGCTGGGCACGCGGCAGGACCAGAGCCGAGAGGAAAAAGGCAGGCATGGCCCCGACCGCGAAGAGGTCATGAATAGTCGCCACCGCCAGATTGGCACCCAGCGCCACCGGATCGTCGGCCGTGAAACCATCCTCCTCGGCGGATAACTCGTCGGTGGTGAAGGCCCACAAACCATCGGCGAGGCGGACCAGTTCGGCATCCGCCGTGAACAGGTCGTTCACCTGTGCCGCCGCGCGCGGGAACCGGGCGGCGATTTGCCGGATCAGCTCGTATTCGTTCATGTTGACTCCGGAACCAGCAGGCGCAAGGCCCCCGGCTGAATCTCGGCCCGCACCGGCAGGAAACCGCGCGGGTCGCCGTCGCATTCCATCGCTCCGGCCCCCGCCACCGCCAGCGAACGGGCAAAACGGAACAGCACGCCGGGCCGATTGCTGACCCTGCCGCTGTAGAAGGACGGCAACAGGCGCAGGAGACCAAGAAGTGACCGGTCATATACCGCCAGAATCGCCAGCCGCCCGTCCTCGGGGGTCAAGTCCCCGGCGAAGTTCAGGCCGGAGGCGATCCAGGGGCTTTTGGCGATGCAGAGATGACAGCAGCGGGGCAAGTCCAGCGGGGCCTCGCCGTCCACGACCAGACGCAAGTCCGGATGCGGCCCGCCGAGGGCGCTGAGCACCGCCGCGCCCGTCCCCAACCGATCCCCCAGAAACCGTCGCCAGCGGTTCGCCCGCGCCGCCACCACCGCGCCGATGCCCAGATTGACGCTGCAACCGAACCAGGCCGTCTCCTCGCCGCCCGCCGCGTTGTGGAACCGCACCCGCCCCACATCGCGCCGCCGGACGACGCCCTCGCGCAAGGTGCGCAGCGCGCCGGGCACATCGGTGGGAATGCCGTGGAACCGGCAGAAGTCGGGACTGGTTCCCGCATAGAGCACCGCCAGCGCCGCTTGCTCCCCCTCCCGCGCCAAAATCCCATTGAGCGCGGCATGGATCGTGCCGTCGCCTCCCGCCACCGCCACGATCTCCGCCTCCGCTGTCCGGGCCAGTTCCCGGACATGGTCCAGAGA
>LVAZ01000643.1 GCA_001603055.1 Victivallales bacterium Lenti_02 | reverse complement strand
GCCCCTGCGCGAAGCCACCTACGGCTGGTTCGCCCAATGGCTCCAGGGACGCGGCAACGGCGCCCCCATCCCCGAACCCGCCGATCTGAACGTGCCCGAAACCCTCGATCCCATCCTCCAGTGCATCAAGGAGGACTTCCCCTGGCCGGCCACGGCCCGGAGCATGGTGGAACTCAACCGCGCCGAAGCCGCCCGCCTGATCGCCGGACAGGGGCAGGCCAGCCGCGCCGATCTGGCCGCGCTGTTCGGCGAGGAACCCGCTCCCTTCGCCCCCCAGGCCCAAGCCCTCCCCGCCTTCGCCTGGGAAAACTGTCAAGTCGAGCCACTGGCCCTGGAGACCGAACCGGGACTCCGCATCGCCGCCAACCTCGTCACCCCCGCCCGCGCCGCCACCAAGCGGGCGGTGCTGCTGGTGACCACCGGCGACCGGAAACAGGCCGCCAGCGAGGGGCTGGGCAAGGCCATCCTCGCGGCGGGTATCCCGCTGTTGGTGCTCAATCCGCGCGGCACGGGCGAAAAGACCTTCCATGAAAACCACTTCGCCAGCAACGGGGTGATGGTCGGCCGTCCCCTCTTCGCGCAGATGGTCTGGGACATCCGGCAAAGCCTGGCCTGGCTGCGCCAGCGCGGCTTCGCCCGCGTCGCCCTCCATGCCCAGGGCCCCGGCGGCCTCCTCGCCCTCGCGGCGGCCTGCCAGGCCGAAACCCAGGGCGTCCTGGTCCACAGTCTGCCCGCCTCCTTCGCGGACGGTTTGGCGGACAAGAATCCCTATCCGCTCTGGTTCTATCTGCCCAACGTGCTGAAAGTGCTCGATGTGCCCCGGCTGCTCGCCCTGCCCAAGGCCCCCGTGCTGGCCGACGCGGCCGACGCCGAGGCCATCGCCTGGCTCCAGCGCACCCTCGCCTGAAAACCGGAGGTCCCGCCATGCTTCCCGCTCCCCTCGCCGCCCGGCTCGACGCGAACATCGACGAGGCCCTTCTGGTCGATCTCTGCACCCGGCTGATCCGCACCCCCACCGTGAACCCCTACTCGGGGGACGCCCATCCCGCCGGCGAGGGCGCGGGCCAGGCACTCATCGCCGAGGAATTCGCCAAGCTCGGGGCCAGCCTCGAACTGGTACTCTGCGACGATGCGGCGATGGGCAAGCAGGGCGTGCTCGCCCCCCTGGGCCGGGTCAACGAAGGCCGCCCCAACGTCATCGCCACCTTCGACTTCGGCGGCGACGGGCCGACGCTGCTCTTCGACGCCCATATGGACACCGTGGCGGTGGACACCTACGAAGGCGACCCCTTCGCGGGCGACCTGCGCGACGGTTTCCTGCACGGACGCGGTGCCAGCGACGACAAGGGCAGTGTCACCGCCATGCTCGGCGCGGCCCGCGCCCTGGCGCAAAGCGGTCTCCCCCTGCGCGGCAAACTCATCTGTTGCAGCGTGACCGACGAGGAATGCAACGGGGCCGGCCGCGGCAGCGCCACCTGCATCCACCATCTCCCCCGGCCCGACGCCGTGGTGGTGGCCGACGGCGACGCCGCCCACATCTCGAACGGTTGCAGCGGCATTCTCACCGCCGAAGTCACCGTCCTCGGCAAGGCCGGCCATGCCGCCAGCGGCGGCAGCGTGAACGCCATCGAGCAGGCCTGCAAGCTGTTTCCCGGTCTCGACCGCTTCCGCGCCCTGCGCGGCAATGTGCCCGGCGACTTCAACCTCGGCGTGTTCCGCAGCGGCACCCATCCCGCCAACGTCCCCAACCAGGCCCTCCTGGCCATGAACATCAAAACCCGACCCGAGGACGCCGCCGAGTCCCTGGCACGCTACCGCAAGGGCAACGGGCGCTGCGTGCGCGAACTCTTCGAGAAATGCCTCGCCGAGGTTGCCGCTGGCGACGAGTTTTTCCGCGCGCATCCGCCCCGGATCGAATGGATCAAGGACCTGCCCGCCACCGCCTGCGGCGACGAGTCCCGCTGGTTGCTGGAAACCGCCAACCGGGCCTACGCCGAGGTGCTGGGCAGGGAACTCCCGGTGCTGCCCCTCGGCGGATGGGGCGATCTCGCCCACTTCCAGTTGCAGGGCATTCCCACCATCGGCCTCGGCGCGGGCTGGCCCGGCGCCGCCCACAGCGCCAGCGAGCAGGTCGCCGTCGCCGACATCGTCGCCTGCACCCGGGTCCTCGCCCGCCTCGCCGCCGAATTCCTCC
>LVAZ01000156.1 GCA_001603055.1 Victivallales bacterium Lenti_02 | reverse complement strand
AACCGGAAGTCTCTGAAACCCCAGGAATACTGGCCGGGGACCGGCGGGGGGGGGATCAGGGCCAGCCTGTTTCCGCGAACAGCCGACGAGCCTGCGCTTGGTAAAAGCCGATCGACGACGGGGGCAACAGGTCTTCCTTGAAGCGGCCCCAAGCCTGCAAGTTGTCGGGCCAAACAACCCGGGGATTGACCGGATACTCGTAGTTGTTCGCCGCCAATGCGGTTTGAGCCGGTTCGCTGGTGAGAAATTCGAGCAGCCGTACCGCCAAATCGGGACGGGGGGAATGTTTGGCGAGAGCGGCGACGCTGAGGTTCACGTGGGTTCCCCGGTCGGCCTGGTTGGGGAAGACGATGGCAAGATTGGCGACCTGCTCGCGCACACTTGCCTGGTCGGCATTCTGCATCAGGCCCAGGTAGTAGGCGTTGACCAGTGCCACGTCGGCCTGGCCGTCGGCCACGGCGCGAATCTGGGTGCGGTCGTTGCCGACGGGGACACGGACGAAATTGGCGACCACGCCGGCGGCCCAGTTCCGCGCCTCCGGTTCGCCGATGCGGGCGATCATGCCCGCCAGCAGAGTCTGGTTATAGGCGCTCGCCGAGGAACGCACGGCCACGCGCCCATGCCAGGCCGGTTCGGTCAGGGACTCGTAGGTGGGGAGTTCTTCGGGCCTGGTCCGTTCGCGATGGTAGACGAGGACTCTGGGGCGCTTGGTCAGAGCCACCCAATACCCTGCCGCGTCACGCAATGCAGACGGGACATTCGTCCTGAGCACGGGCGAATCGGCGGCTTGCAGGAGGCCGCGTTCCCTGGCCTCCCAGATGGCGCCGGCGTCGACCGTAATCAACAAGTCGGCTGGTGAATGCTTGCCCTCTTCCGCCAGCCGTTGGAGGAGCTGCTCCGTGTCGCCCTGCTCCACCTTCACTGCGATGCCCGTGGTTTCCTCGAACTGCCGGAACAGTTCCCGGTCGACAGCATAGTGGCGCTGGGAATAGAGGGTGATGGATCGGCCTGCCGCCGGCTGGGCGACCAAAGGGCCATTGGCGAGTAGCAGGAGAAAGGCGGTCAGCGGTCGGAAGTGCATGGGATTGCCCTCGGTTCAGAGGCTGGATGCATCGAGGATGGTGTAGTTGGAACGGACGAAGACCGGGGCCTCGGCCAGTTGCGGATGTGGGGCGCTCTCCGCCAGCCAGGTCTGTCGGCGGGCAAGGATGGTGGCCTGCCCGTTTCTGGCCAAGTTGGTGAGAGGCGCTTTGTCATGGGTGCTGCCGACGAGGACAAGTCGTCCGCCGCCGCCAAGGAAGCTCCGCAGGGTCGGGGAAATCCGGGCGTGGGTGACGAAACCTGCCGAGACAACCACTAGGACCGATGTGCCGGGATGTCGGCGGAGCGCGACGTCGATGCTCGGGGAGTAGTCTTCGTCCACATAGTGCCCCTCGTCCCGCGCCCAGATTTCGTTGACTTGCAGGCGGCGGGCGGCCAAGTCCTCGCGCAGGCTCCGGGAGCGGGCGTCATAGGGGCGCGCCGTCTGCGCATAGAGGTAGACGATGCTGGCTTCGCGGGCATCCGGGACAAAATCGAGGCAGAGCTGCGCCACCGTCCGCCCGACTTGGCCTTCTTCCGTGTCCGTGTGCCGTTGCGGGCGGCTCGTCGCGGCCCATCGTCGGCCATGGAAAATGGCGGCGGCAATCACCAGGACAAGGAGGACGGGAATGATTTTTTTCATGGGGCTGGGCTCCTTTTCTCCGGCTTGTTTCTAGAAACTGGTGATGGACGAGTCGCCGAAGCCATTCCACAGCCTCGGGTTGCCGTTGCCGCTCACCTCTTCGGGATGATCGGTCGTATAGCCGGCCTCGCGCATGGTGAGGTTTTCCGCATGACCGTCGGCGAACGCGGCGTTGAAGCGTCCGAGATGCCGGGGATCGGCGGGGCAGATGCCGCCCCCCAACGACCCCGGACGGTTGCCGTTCAGCAGCCGGGGTCCATCCAAAGTATAGGCGTGAACCCCGTCCGAACGGCTGCTTTCACCGAAGGCGTCGGCGATTAGAATGGTCATGCTCCCCCTGGCAATGCGGGGCTCGCGGACGGGAAATTGCCGGGGGAAACTCGAGGCGAGGTCGGGGAAGGGACCGAAGGTGGCCCAATTGTAGCCATAGGCGCCGGTTCGCAGAAAATCGCCCCGGTCGCCGGATGCGAGCTGGTTCGTGGAGGCCGCGATGGAGGGGCAGCGGAAAATGCCGTTGACAATCCGGTTGCCGCTGCCAGGATCGCTGGAGTAGCCTGGGTTCGCCACAACTTGGCTGGTGTAGGGGGCCAGCGCCTGGCCCCAACGGGTCCGCTCGCCGGGGGCGTTCCAGCGAACCGTCGGATAGGCGCCGTTGTTGTCCATCGTGTATAGGCTGAACCCCATGGCCACTTGCCGCAGATTGCCCAGGCACTGAATGGAGTGCGCCTTGGCGCGGGCCTGGGCAAGCGCCGGAAGAAGCATCGAGGCCAGAATGCCAATGATGGCGATGACTACCAGAAGCTCGATGAGCGTAAACTCCCGTAGCGTTGCAGCACCCCGACGCGGACGGATCGGGACGAAGGCGACGGCTTCCGTGGTCTTCTCGAAGGCATGATTCGCGGCATATGCGCTATGGGGCATGGGGAGTCCTTTCTGGCCGATGCAAGCCATTTTGTTTTATGCAACTAACAACCCGGGGACAAAAAAACGGTTCCGGGAACCGGCGAAAACTGTACTCTCTCAGTGTTGTTTGTCAATCGACTTACTTGACTAATTTTTCCGGAAGCCGTTTTCACGCGGCCGCCCGGCCTGCGGGAAGACCTTTTTTGCGGTTGGGCAGGGCGTTCCCGGAGCGTCTGATTTGCTGGGTGGTGGCGGTTGCCGGCAGGTTTTGCTACTCGTACATGCGCGGGGATCGCCAAGTGCAGGCTCAGGCCGCTCGCGGGAATCGTCCCTTTTGTTCAGGTCTGGAGTTTGACTGAACAGGCTGGACAGGTATCATGGTCTCGGTTTCTTTTGGAATCCGGATTCTGGAGTCGGGCCGGGCGTGCGGCTCACCAATCCTGCCCGCACCCTGTTGATATCAAGGAAACAGCGGGGCTCATCTCGTTCTGATGGCAGAGATTCCCCAGCCGACCGAAAAGGTCAACTGCTATGAACCTGCCTGCACCCAGCGCGGACTCGAGGAGAAAGAACGCACAACAACAGTGCGGTGTGCCCCGCAATGGCATTGCCTTCCGGCCGTCTGCGGCTACAGTATGGAAAAAGTTCTCAACCAACATGCTTAACAATTCAGGTATGACGGTGGGTCAATGGTGATGGATCAGGAAAGAGTCTCGGAACCGGTTCTGCCGCTCGCGCTGCTGACGCGGGGTAGGCTGTGCCTGGTGGTCGGGGCCGGGAAAACGGGTTGCCGGAAAGCCCAGGCTTTGCTGGAGGCCGGTGCCAGGGTTGTGC
The DNA here is from genome assembly GCA_001603055.1 of Victivallales bacterium Lenti_02. Classification (GTDB taxonomy): domain Bacteria; phylum Verrucomicrobiota; class Lentisphaeria; order Oligosphaerales; family Lenti-02; genus Lenti-02. Next base: position 2,168 of record LVAZ01000156.1, on the reverse strand, counting down.
TGGTCGCGCCGACCGGCGGCGAAGAGGCCGCCCAACTGGCGGGGCAGGCGAATCTGGAATGGCGGCAGCGCCTGTTCGAGCCCAGCGATGCGGAAGGTGTGTTTCTCGCCTTCGCCGCCACCGACGACGAGCAGGCCAATGGGGCCGTGCTGGCCGCCTGCCGCGACCGGGCGGTGCTCTGCGGCATTGTGGACCATGGCTGGCGGCACGGGGATTTCATCTCGCCCGCCGTTCTCCGGCAGGACGGGCTGTGCATCGCGGTTTCGACCGGCGGACGCTCGTGCCGCCGCGCCAGGATGGTCAAGGAGGCGCTGGGCCGCCACCTCGAAGCGGTGGATGCAGCCGACCTCCTGGTGATCGGCGTCGACCACCGTCGGCTTGGGCTCGCGGAACGGGAGGAGCTTCATCTGGACAGCGCGGCGAAGGAGCGGCTCGGCGCCATGCTCCGGCAGGTCATGGCCCTGCACGGCTTCGCCGTGGTCGAAACCTGCAACCGGATCGAGCTGCATGCCGTGGTGTCCGCCGGCACCGAAATCGAGGAAATCCTCCGCCGCCTGCTCGGGTTCAACCACCTGCCGACCGACCAGGTCTATTGCCTCCGGGGGCACGAGGCCTTTCAGCACAGCGCCCTCCTGCTCGCCGGCCTGCTGTCGCAGGTGATCGGCGAAAAACACATAGTCTCGCAGGTGAAACAGGCCTTCGACGAAGCCGAGCGAATGGGCTGGGCGAACGGCATGCTGCGCGAATGGCTGGATTCGTCCCTGCATGTGGCCAAACACATCCGCCAGGAAACCGTCGATTCCACACCGGCCTTCGAAATCGAGGACATCACCCTGGATTTCCTCGCGGCCCAAGGTGACGCGGACGCCGCCGATCCCGGACTCATGGTGATCGGTTCCGGCGCCATGGGGCGGGCCTTGGTGACCCGCTGGGTGGAGCGGACGTCCCGTTCGCGGCTGGTCTGGGTCTACCGTTCCCGCCCGCCGGAGGTGCCGCCCGCGTGGGACGCACGGGTGGAAACGGCGCAGCTCGCGGAACTGGACGCTCTTCTGCCCCGGATGCGGGCGGTGATCTGCGCGACCGCCGCCGACCGCCCGGTGCTCGATCAAACCCACTCCCGCCTGTTCGGCGACTCGCCGGTCCACATCGTGGACCTCGGCGTGCCCCGGAACGTGTCGCCCGAGCTGGCCAGGGCATGTCCGCAAATCCAGGTTCAGAATCTGGACGGATTGAAACAGTGGCATCGTTGCGAGGGCAGGGACGCCGAATCTTTCGCGCCAACCGCCCGGCGGATTGTGGGCGAACACCGGGACATGTACGACAAACTGACCTTGTTCCACACCGGTGCCTGACCAGGCCCCCGCCGGGAAAACCGCGCCCATGAGCGAAACCATCATCAGAATCGGCGGACGGAGCAGCCGTCTGGCCCGCATCCAGACCCAGTCGGTCATCGCCCGGCTGGGCGAGCTGCTGCCGGGCTTGGCCTTCGCCGAGATTCCGATGACCACCCCCGGCGACCGCGACCGCACCACGGATTTACGCGAAAGCCCGGACGATTTCTTCACCCGCGACCTGGACGCCGCCCTGCTCGACGGCCGGGTTGACTTGGTTGTCCACAGCGCCAAAGACCTGCCCGACAAACTCCCCCCCGGCATCGACGGATGCTGGCTGCCCTGGCGCGAGGACCGCCGGGACGCCCTGGTCGCCCCGGCCGGGAAAAGCCTGGCCGACCTGCCTCCGGCCCCGCGCATCGGGGTCAGCAGCGGCCGCCGGGAAGCCTACTGCCGCGCCCGTTTCCCGCAGGCGGCCCTGCTGTCCATCCGCGGCAATGTGGATGAACGCATCCGCCAACTGGACGAGGGCCGCTTCGACCTGATTGTCACTGCGGTTGCCGCCCTGGACCGCCTGGAACTCGCCGGGCGGATCAGCGATTGCATTCCCCTGGATGAACTGCCCACGCCGGACGGACAGGGTGTCCTGGCCGTGACCTTCCGCGCGGACGATCCGCGGATGCTGCTGCTGCGGAGCCTCCTGATCCGGCCGGTGCTATTCGTCGGCGCCGGCGTCGGTTCGCCCCGGAATTGCACCCTGGCCGGGATTGAGGCCCTGCGGGAGGCGGAAGTCTGCCTGCACGATGCCCTGCTCGATCCGGGTTTGCTCGATTTTCT
>LVAZ01000642.1 GCA_001603055.1 Victivallales bacterium Lenti_02 | reverse complement strand
CGGGTTCTGCCCGACGAACTCCGCCACCCCCGGCATCTCGCCCCCGATCAGATCGAGCCAGAACCCGTGCAGCTCCTCGGCCCCCATCCCCAGCAGCCTCCCCGCCCGCGCCAGAAACTCCGCCTCCGCCAGCCGTCCCGTTTCGAGTTCCGCCGCCAGAGCCCAGACCTCGGGAAACCGCGCCCGGAACTCCTCCGCGCTTGCCAGGCCGAAACGCTGGCAGGCCCGCTCGTGGCGGAGTTCGAGGCAGACCCCGCCGATATCCAAGGCCAGAATGGAGGAAACAACGCCCATGCGGCACACTCCCGGAAAATCCCCAATATAGCCCCGTTCCCGGCCAGGCGGAGGGTATCCGAAACCGCAGCGGTGGACGGCGTCCAGAGTTTCAGGATGGGAGGAACGGCTTGGCCTGCCGGAAAATGGCTATCCGCGTTTTTCCGCCTTACCTGTCCTCCGCCGGGAAGGGGATTTGGGCGTCCTCGCTGGCGTTGATCCAGTGGCCGCGTCCGGGCTGGAGGCAGTCGACCGCCTGATAGCGCAGGAGGGGGGCGTTCCAGACCCAGACCACGCCGCGGATGCGGGAGTCGGCCGGAACGGGGCACAGTTTCGCCGGACCGAGCAGGTTCATCCCCTGACGAAGCGACAGGAACTCCTGCTGGACGGGCAGGCCCCGGACCAGCAGGACCTCAGGCTCGTCGGCGTAGACCCAGTAGCCGGCGCAGGCGTGCATTTCGCCGCATTCGGCGTAATCTGCCCCCGTCCACGCGAGAACGGACTCCGCGCAGACCCCGCCCTGTCGGGTGCCGTTCTCCAGCACGGCGTCCACCGCCGAATCAAGGGGCTCGATCGGCAGCGAGACCAGATTCCAGCCTTTGGCGAAGGCGAGGTCGAAGACCAGATCGTCCCCGTAGCGGATGATGTAGGCGCGGGTCTCTCCGGCCGGGATTTCGAACGAGGCGGAAGCAGCCAAGTCCAGCGCCGTGTTCCCCACCAGATTCCGGGCGACGCCGTCCAGCAGGACTTCGTAGACGCTCAGGAACTTGCCCTCGGGCAGGGCCGAGAGGTCCCAGGACACGGTGACCGGTTCGGCATCGGCGCGGACGGCCAGCAGGAATTCCGCCGTTGCGGCGGGCGCGCGGAATTGCGTGGAATAGGATTGCGACAGGTCGTCGGAAACCAGGGTCGCCTGGCCGGGCGAAAGGGGCAGTTCCGCCCCCGCCGCGTCGAGACCCTCGACCAAGTTGTCTTCGGCGGCCTCGTGCATGCCGAAGGTCAGGGATTCCGGCAGCGCCCCCGCCACCGTCAGGCCGACGGTCCACTCGGGGCCGTCGAACTCATAGGTCGCGGTCAGGACGGCGTCCCCGCCCGGCATGGTGAACGTCGTCTCGGTGGCCGTCGCATCGGCCAGGCTCGCCGCGTGTTCGGGAGGATCGACGGTCCAGCCGACGAAGGTGCGCCCGGCGCGGGCGTCCGCGGCGATGGCCACTTCGGCTCCCGCCGAATGGGGACCGCCGCCGCTCCCGTGGACCACGGTGAGAACGGGTTGCACCACCACCAGAACCCTCGGCACGGCGGGGGCCGGATTCCAGTTGCCGTCGCCCACCTGGCTGGCGGTGATGGTGGCCGTTCCCGGACCGACGATGGTCACGGTGGTTCCGCTGACGGTGGCGACCGTTTCGTCCGAACTGGAGAAGCTCACGGGGAGGCTGGAAGTGGCGGTGGCATCGAGCGCGAAGGGCGCGTCGCCATAGGCCTTCGCGGGAAGCGGGCCGAAGGCGATGGTCTGCTCGGCCTTGGCAATGGTCAGGGTGCCGTCCACGTAGTCGAAGGCGTAGTTGCCGCTGGCCAGCCCGAACGGTGCGATCGTGTAGCTGCCCGCGTTTTTCGCGGCGAGGGCGCTGCCGGCAAAGGCCAGTTCGCCACCCAGAACGGAGTCGTTCTCCCCGGCGACAAAGCCAGCGTAGGAAACCGAGTGGTCGGCAACGGGATATATCTCTCCGTCGTATACCTTCGCCTTGTTGTCGGCGGTGACGGTGAG
>LVAZ01000641.1 GCA_001603055.1 Victivallales bacterium Lenti_02 | reverse complement strand
GGCCGGGAAGGGTGAAGACGGCGGACGGCGGCTCCGGGCGGGGCAGGGAGGCCACGAATTCGGCGACCAGCTCGCGGGGAAAACAGGCCCGCTGGCTGGCTGCGTCCACGCGGGCGCCCAAGGCTTCCAGCGCCGCGAGCAGGGTGGCGTTCTCGCAGAGAACCCCCACCTTTTCGAGGGTGCGGTACACACCCTCGATCAACGGTTCCACATCGATTTCCGCAAAACGGGGTTCGGCCAGCATGGTTGTTTCCCTCTCAAGCAGACAAACCAAATGGGCTACGGGGTCAGGAAGCGGAACTTGCGCAGGTTGCAGATGCCGTTGGTTCCTTCGAAGCACCAGTAGAGCAGGTATTCCCCCTGGAGGTCGGGCAGGTCGAAACGGCGGACGGCGAAGGTGTGGAAACTGCCGGTGCTTTCCCATACGAAGGTGGCCGCCTGGGGGCCGTTCGGCGTGCCGAGGCGCAGGTGGGTCTTCTGCCCGGCGTATTTCGGATCGATCCCCACCTCGACCTCGATGCCGATGATTTTCACCTGGTCGAAGTCGAAGGGGCCGAAGGCCACCCAGTCGCCGTTGTCGCAATGGCTGATGCCGGCGGGGCCCACGTTGACGCCCTGGGATTCCGCCACCTGGTTGTGGCCGATCCAGCCGTCGGGGCTGCACCGCAGGGGGTGCTGCGGGAGGACGACGCGCACCGGCACGCGGACGGGCTCCCCGGCCTTGTCGCTGTCCGGCGAGAAGGCGCGGACCGTGATGATCTGCCCGTCCTCGACGGCGAGCGCGCGCGGCGCAACGGGCGATTCGGCGGTGGGCAGGGTGTCGTCGGTGGTGTAGCGGAGAACTGCCCCGCCGCCGCGGTAGCCGATCTGCAAGGTTTCGCCTTTCTGCAGAATGCCGTCAGGCGGCAGCACGATGGGCTCGGCCAGGGGCAGAGCACGCCGCCAGCCGTCCAGCCGCAGGCCGATTTCGCCGTCGGGAATCGGCTCGAAACCGGGCAGTTGGCGGAACACCTCGTGGTCGGGGGGGAGGCGGAAATCCAGATCGGCGAGGCTGGCGAAACCGGGGTCTTTCTCCAGCAGCAGGTTGTTGCCCACCGTGGCCGGACCGGCCACCGTCTCGCGGGCACCAACCAGGACGTTCCGTTCGAGACGGTTGGCGGTGCGGGTTTCGGTGTCGGCAAAGAGGTTTGCCAGACGGGGATAGCGTTCGCGGTAGGGCGATTCCTCGATGCGGACATGCTGCCGGAGGCGGGATTCGATCATGCTGCCCTTCAGCCATTGCTGCCAGCGGGTTTCGTTCCACATGCTCAGACGCAGCGCCCGATCACAGTCGATGAAAAGGTTGTTGACGATGTCGTGGTAGGTGCCGCCGTGGACGAAGACGCTGGCCCAGCCCTTCGAGCCGAGGAAGATGTTGCCGTAGACCTCGACCCCGCTCGAACCGTCGTCGAAATAGATGTCGCAGAAGCGGTCGGAGAGGTCGGTGCCGTTGCGGTACCAGAGATTGTGGCGGATGACATTGCCCGCCTCGGAGGGGTCGCGGCCCATGTAGAAGGACCCCATGTCGTCGGCCTCCACGCAGGTGCGGCGGATGTCGTTGAACTGGATGACATGGTCGTTGCCGTGGAGGTAGATGGCGTTGTTCGGGCAGTCGTGGATGAAGCAGTGCTCGATGCGGTTGCCGACGCCGTCGATATTGACGGCGGCCTTGTAGGAGCGGTCGAGACGGTTGAAATGGTGGATGTGGCAGTTGCGGACCACGTTGCCGGCGGGGATGAGGGCGACCCGGTCGCCGCCGCCGAGGCTGATGCCGCCGGCCCCGGTCTGGTGGATGTCGCAGCCGACGATGAGGTGGCCGCTGCCGCCTGCCCGGTCGTAGGCGGGATTCTCGTAGATGTGCTCGTGCCAACTGCCCAGTTCGCGGGAGACGGGTTCGCCCGTGCCTTCGTGCTT
>LVAZ01000155.1 GCA_001603055.1 Victivallales bacterium Lenti_02 | reverse complement strand
GAGCTGGCCGAGTGCGCGGAGTACATCGCGCTGTACAAGCGAATCCGCCACATCGTCGATCTCGGCGAACTCCACCGGTTGGCGGCATATCGGGAAACCGGACGGTATGCGGCGTTCGAGTTTGTGCTTCCCGACCGGTCGGAAGCCCTGCTTTTCGCCTTCGCCCACGGCCTGCGCTTTGGCGAGCCCTTGCCAGAGTTCCAGCTCCGGGCGCTCGATCCGGACGCATGCTACGACGTGACCCGCCATGGCGAACACTTCGATCCGGACCGCGACTCGTTCTGCTGCAAGCCCGATCTGGCGTGCCGCCCCATGAGCGGACGCTCCCTGATGGCGCACGGCATCGGGGTCCAGTTGCGGGGCGACCTCGACAGCCGAATTCTCCACTTCGCGAAACGGAGCAACTGATGAAGATCACCAGGATCGAACCCTTCGTGGTCGGCGCGCCCACCCCCGGAAACGGCAAGCTGTCCGACAAGAACTACATCTTCGTGCGGGTCCACACCGACGCGGGCATCACCGGGCTTGGCGAAGCGTCCCTGGGCGGCTACACCCAGACCATCATCGAGCTGGTGAACACGCTTTCCGAGATGCTGGTCGGCGAGGACCCCACCCGCATCGAGTTCCTGCAGCAATGCATGACCCGGCAGAAATTCTGGCGGGGCGGCGTGGTGAAAGGCTCCGCCATCGCCGGCATCGAACTGGCGCTCTGGGACATTCTCGGCAAGAGCCTCGGGGTGCCGGTCTACAAACTGTTCGGCGGGCCGTGCCGCGACAAAATCCGCGTCTACGCCAACGGCTGGACCGGTGGTTCCCTCGACCCCGCCCAAGTCCGCGACAAGGTGGACGAGGTCCTGGCCAGCGGCTACGAGGCCTTCAAATTCAGCATTGCCCAGCCGTCCTGGCCCGTCTACGACCCCTCGGTCACCCGCAAGATCGTCGCCATTGCCGAGACCATCCGGGAGAAGATCGGCCCCGAGCGCCTGCTGATGTTCGACGGCCACGGCCGCTACGACGCCGACTCGGCCATCGCCATCGGCAACGCCCTGAAGGACGTGAACCTGCTCTTCTTCGAGGAGCCCGTCGGCCAGGTGGACGAGCGCGCCATGGCGCGGGTGACCCGCAGCATTCCCATGCCGGTGGCGGCGGGCGAGCGGCTGGAGTCCAAGTGGGAATTCCGCCGTCTGCTCGAACTGGAGGCCGCCTCCATCCTGCAACCCGATCTGGCGCACTGCAACGGCTTCGGCGAGGCCTACAAGATCGCGGCGCTGGCCGATTCCTTCTCCGCGTTCATGGCCCCGCACTGCCCGATGAGTCCGGTTCTCGCCGTCATCTCCGCCCACCTCGACGCCGCCGTCCCCAACTTCCTGATCCAGGAACGGCTGCTGCTCAACGACTGGCGCAACGACATCATCACCGAACCGCTGGTGGTGAAGGACGGCTATATCGATCTGCCGACCAAGCCCGGCTGGGGCATCGAACTGAACGAGGAACTGTGCGGCAGGCATGGTCGCATCAAGGTCAAAATCCCCCGGCTGTTCCGTCCCGACGGCGCCGTCTGCGACTGGTAGGCGCAGGAACACAGGAAACCCAGAGAACTATGAGTCAGACATCCTCCTCAACCGCCCGGCTCCCCGGCAGGAACAGGATCGGCCAGTTGCGGCTGGTCCCGTCGAAAGACATCAGCCGGTCCGGCGTGAGCATCGGTTTCGAGTGCCTGGACCGCTTCATGTTCGATCCGGAGAAATGCTACGACAAGCTCGCCGCCAGCGGCGTGAAATGGGCCCGCTGCCAGACCGGCTGGTGCCGCTGCGAGAAGGAGAAGGGCGTCTACGATTTCGCCTGGCTCGACGAGATCGTAGACAATCTCCTGGAGCGGGGGATTCAGCCCTGGTTCAATCTCGGCTACGGCAACCGGCTCTACATGCCGGACGCCTACGGCGAGGCCGCCGTCGGCCATGTACCGCTGTACTACGGGGACGAAACCCTTCAGGCGTGGAAGAACTACGTGAAAGCCCTGGCGGAGCATTTCGCTTCCCGGGTCACCTTCTGGGAAATCTGGAACGAGTCCAACATCAAGGCGTTCTGGCAGCCAAGAGAGGCCGATCCCCTGGAATACGCCAGGCTGATCCGGATCACCGCGCCAATCATTCGCGAGGCTGTTCCCGGCGCCCGGATCGGGGCCTGCACCGCGTGCGTCTTCGATCCTGCCTACACTACGGCGTTCGCCCGCAGCGGCATCGCGGAGCAGCTCGATGTCTTCTCCTACCATCTCTACCGGCTCCAGCCCGAGCTGAACAACTTCTACAGCGAGCTGGCCGCCCTGCGCCGGGTCTTCGCCGAAAATGGCGGCGGGCACGTCCGGATTCACCAGGGAGAGGCTGGCTACGCCTCCTGGTTCCCGGAGAATCACTGGATGAATCCGTACGTTCTCGACAGCCAGGAGAACCAGGCCAAATGCCTGCTCCGGCGCTACGTGGCCGACTTCGGCGCCGGGGTCGAGTTCAGCAGCTTCTTCCAGATGGCCGATATGGTCAAGCCCTACAAGAAGGGCTACGACGAACTCAAGCAGCCAGCGCGGCACGGCATTCTCGACGGCGACACCTACGAACCCAAGATGTCGTACTACGCGCTGGCGCACATCGCCTCGCTCTTCGACGGCGACACCACCCTCGCGCCATTCTTCATGCGGCTCGGCGGCGACCGGGAGATGCCCAAAAGCGAGCGGCTTTCCAGGCTCTTCAATGTCTCCTTTGCGACCCACACCTTCCTGCGGAACGGCCGCCCGCTGTATGTCTACTATCTCCCGGAAGACGTCCAGCTCGCCTGGCCGGGAATGGAAAAACTGGACATCGCCCTCTTCCCGACCGAACACAACACCGGCATCACCAACCCGGTGATCGTCGATTTGCTCGACGGCGCGGTGTACCGCCATGAAGACGCTGCCCGCGCGGGGGAGTATGTTTCGGCGTTGAGGAATATGCCGATCCGGGACTACCCCCTGCTGTTGACCGACCTCGCCGCTCTGGAAGGACGGCTTGAGATGTAGGTGGGACGGCAAGAAAGGAACCAGGTCGTCGCCGCCGTGAAGTTTGCGCTCGACAACGCCTATCTCAACGGCGAGACCATCCACATCAACGGCGGCGTCTACATGCCGTGACGGGAGAATGCTTCATGCGCGCCGAACTCATGTCCCAGATGCTCAGCCACCGGATCGTCGTCATCCTGCGCGGGGTGAAGCCCGCCGAGATGATCGGCGTGTGCGAAAC
>LVAZ01000011.1 GCA_001603055.1 Victivallales bacterium Lenti_02 | reverse complement strand
CTTCTGGTGGTGGCACCGGCCCTCGCCCCCGCCCGAGTTGGTGCTCGATACCGAAATGGAAATCGGGGCGGACGGCACGGTGGCCGTGCCCATCGACACCGAGCTGGCCAAGCTCATGCACGGCGATCTCGACCACCGCTACGAAATCACCGCCGAGGTCCGCGACCAGTCCCGCCGCACCATCGTCGGCAGCGGCCAGGTGCTGGTGGCCCGCGAACCCTTCAAGGTCTACGCCTGGACCGACCGGGGCCACTACCGGGTGGGCGACACCGTCCGCGCCTCCTTCCAGGCCCGTCGGCTCGACGGCAAGCCCGTCGGCGGCCGGGGCCGGGCGCGTCTGCTCCAGGTGGCCTACGCGGAAAACCGCGCGCCCCGCGAGACGGAAGTCCAGGCCTGGGATCTGCCCTGCGGCGAGGACGGCCGCGCCGAACTCCAGCTCAAGGCCAGCCGCCCCGGCCAGTACCGTCTGGCCTACACGGTGACCGACAACAAGGGGAACGAGATCGAGGGCGCCCATGTCTTCGTCGTCCGCGGCGAGGGCTTCGACGGCGGCAACTATCGGTTCAGCCATCTCGAACTGGTGCCGGACAAGACGGAATACCGCCCCGGCGAGAAGGTCGAGCTGATGATCCGCACCGACCGGCCCGACAGCACGGTCCTGCTCTTCGTCCGCCCCACCCACGGCGTCTACCTGCCGCCGCAACTGCTCCGCCTGCGGGGGCAGACCACGACAGTGACCCTCGAAGTGAGCAAAAAGGACATGCCGAACTTCTTCGTCGAGGCCATGACCGTCGCCGAGGGGAAACTGCACACCGACATCCGCGAAATCGTGGTCCCGCCCGAAAGCCGGGTGCTCGAGGTCGAGGTGACCCCGGGCCGGGAGCGCTACAAGCCCGGCGAGCAGGGCCAGGCCCGCATCCGCCTCACCGACGCCCAGGGCAAGCCCTTCGTCGGCTCCATCGTGGTCTCGGTCTACGACAAGAGCGTCGAGTACATCGCCGGCGGCAGCAACATCGGCGACATCAAATCCTTCTTCTGGAAATGGCGACGGCGGCACAACGAGAGCACCCTCTCGAACCTCGGTCGCTGGTTCGTCCATCTGGCCAGACAGGGCGAGCGGGTGATGGGGAATCTGGGGGTGTTCGGCCATCTGCTGGCCGACGACATGGTGGATTACGACGGAGACGGGATGGCCATGGCCGGCGGGGGCATGGGTGCCATGGGCGGGGGCGGAGCCCCGTCCATGCAGGTACGGTTCGCCGGAAGGGCAATGGACGGGGAGATGGAAGCGGGGATGACGGTCATGGCTTCCCCCGCCGCGCCGATGCAGGCAAGGGGGGGTTACATGGTATTCGACTCTCTCGCCTCCGCCGACAAGGCCGAGGCGGCGGGCGCGCCGGAAGCGCCAGCCCCCGAAGTGACGGTGCGGACGAATTTCGCCGACACCGCGCTCTGGATTTCTGCGCGGGAGACCGACGCCGACGGCGTCGCCACCATCGATCTGCCCATGCCGGAAAGCCTCACCACCTGGAAAATCCGGGTCTGGGCCCTGGGCCACGGCACCAAGGTCGGCGAGGGCAGCGCCGAAGTCATCACCGCCAAGGACCTCATGGTCCGCCTCCAGGCCCCCCGCTTCTTCGTCGAGACCGACGAGGTGGTCCTCTCCGCCAACATCCACAGCTACGTGGACCGGGCGCGGACCGTCGAGGCCATTCTCGAACTCGACGGGCCCTGCCTCGAACCCCTGGACGAGACCAAGCGCCGCGTCACCCTCGAACCGAACGGCGAGCTGCGCGTGGACTGGCGGGTGAAGGCGGTGGCCGAGGGCGAGGCCGTGGTCCGCATGAAGGCCATCGCGGCGGACGACGCCGACGCCCTCGAAATGCGCTTCCCGGTCTTCGTCCACGGCATGGACAAGATGGATTCCTTCTGCGGCGTGATCCGCCCCGAGCAGACGGCGGGTGGCACGGTCTTCGCCATTCCCGAGGCGCGCCGTCCGGAAACGGCCCGGCTCGAAGTGCGCTACTCGCCCACCCTGGCGATGGCCATGACCGACGCCCTGCCCTACCTCATCGCCTATCCCTACGGCTGCACCGAGCAGACCCTGAACCGCTTCCTCCCCGCCGTCCTCACCCAGAAGACCCTCCAGCGCCTCGGCGTCTCCCTGGCCGACATCCGCGAGCGGCGGGCCAATCTGAACGCCCAGGAAATCGGCGATCCCGCCGCCCGCGCCAAACAGTGGCAGCGGTACGACACCGAGGCGGTCTGGAACGAGGCCGAACTGGCCAAGATCGTCCGCGAGGGGGTCGAGGCCCTGGCCTCGATGCAGCTCTCCGACGGCGGCTGGGGCTGGTTCAGCGGCTACGGCGAGCAGTCCTACCCCCACACCACGGCCCAGGTGGTCCACGGTCTCACCGTCGCCGCGCAGAACGACGTGGCCGTGCCGCCGGAAACCATCGCGCGGGGAGTCGAATGGCTCAAGCGCTACGAGGCCGAGCAAGTCCAGCTCATCCGCAACTCCGAGCAGGACCCGATGGTCCGTCCCTGGAAAACCCGCGCCGACCACCTCGACGCCCTGGTCTACTGGGTGCTGGCCGAGCACGATCAGCTCAACCCCGCCATGCGCGACTACCTCTACCGCGACCGCAACCACCTCGCGCTCTACGCCAAGGGCCTCTTCGGTCTCGCCCTCCATCTGCAAAAGCAGAGCGAGATGCGCGACATGGTCATCCGCAACCTCCGCCAGTTCCTCAAGACCGACGACGAGAACCAGACCGCCTATCTCGAAATGGGCAACGACGGCTACTGGTGGTGGTGGTACGGCGACGAGATCGAGGCCCACGCCGTCTTCCTCCGCCTCCTCGCCGCCACCGAACCCAAGGGCGACACCGCCCACCGCCTCGTCAAATACCTGCTCAACAACCGCAAGCACGCCACCTACTGGAAAAGCACCCGCGACACCGCCGCCTGCATCGAGGCCTTCGCCGACTACATTCGCGCCAGCGGCGAAGACCGGCCCGACCAGACCATCCAGGTGGTCCTCGATGGCAAGGTGGTCAAGGAGGTCAAGGTGGACAGCACCAACCTGTTCGCCTTCGACAACACCTTCGTCCTCGCGGGCGAGGCCCTGGCCGGCGGCGAACACCGCCTCGAACTGCGCAAGCAGGGCACCGGCCCCCTCTACTGGAACGCCTACGCCAGCTACTTCACCCTCGAGGACTTCATCCCCGCCACCGGGCTCGAGGTCAAGGTCGAGCGCCGGGTCTACCGGCTCAACCCGGTCGAGAAGGAGATCGACGTGACGGGCAGCCGCAACCAGGCCGTCCGCCAGCGGGTCGAGAAATACGAGCGCGTCCCCCTCCAGTCCGGCGACACCCTCGCCAGCGGCGATCTGGTCGAGATCGAGCTGCTCGTCGCCAGCAAGAACGACTACGAGTACATCGTGATCGAGGACTTCAAGGCGGCCGGCTGCGAACCGGTGGACCTGCGCAGCGGCTACACCGGCAACGCCCTCGGCGCCTACGTCGAGTTCCGCGACGAGCGGGTCGCCTTCTTCGTCCGGCAACTCATGCGGGGCGAGCACAGCGTCAGCTACCGCCTGCGGGCCGAAACCCCCGGCGCCTTCAGCGCCCTGCCCGCCACCATCGCCGCCATGTACGCCCCCGAGCTGCGCGGCAACTCCGCCGAGATCAAACTGAAAATCGAGGACCGCTGACCGAGGCTCGCCGTCATAGAAGGTGGCCGGAGCATCCTGCTCCGGTTTTTGGGAGTGGCCGGAGCATCCTGCTCCGGTTTCCGGAGTTTGGCACAAAACCGCCGTTTCTTTGTGCCGGAGGCACAGTATAACCATAGCCTGGGGTGCCGAACCCCAGGTAGGGAAACGAATGAGTTATTCCGCCCTGAAGGCGGCGGGACAATTTGACCGCCGAACCCGGTTCCATGTCGTCGGCACGCCTTCTTTATCTCGCCCCGTCAGGGCGAAAAACGGGGATTCGCGCCCGTCCTGGGGCGCCTGCCCCAGGCTATGATTGTGCAGTGCCTCCGGCACACAAGCCCCGTGCCCCCTTCAGCCGATTTCCGCCAAACTCCAATCCGGAGCTGGAAGCTCCGGCCACTCTCTCCCCGGCCGGCGACTCGGGTGGGCGTGGTCTCCGGCGATTCTGCCGCCAGCAACCCGCCGGGCCGTTTGGGTTGGCAGCCTCCGCGTGGTACAATAAGCGACGGGAAGTGCCCCCCTGATTTGCCGGAGCGGTCACGCAACGAAAGGACCGGACCCATGGCACGGATCAATCGCGATGGCTTCGACATGGCGGACCGGCCGCAGCCCTCGGGCTGGGCGGCTCTGGCGGCGACCCTCGGCGGGCTGGCGCTCATCGGCCTGTTCGTCTTCCTGCCGATCTTCGTCTGGTTTTTCTGCCGGATCGAGCCGGGCAGCGGCCAGATCGCGGTGCTGGTGCGCAAGACCGGGCGCGACCTGCCCTCGGGCCAGATACTGGCCCTGAGCCCGGAGGAGAAGGGCATCCAGCTCGAGGTGCTGGCCGAGGGCCGCTACTTCAAGAACCCCTACACCTGGGGCTGGAGCATCCACCGCATCACGGACATCCCGGCGGGCAAGCTCGGGGTGGTCACCCGGCTCTACGGCGACGACCTGCCCCCCGGCGAGATCATCGCCGGGGAAGGCAGCAAGGGGATTCTGGCCGCGCCCCTGGGCCCCGGCAAGCACCGGATCAACCCCTTCGCCTACCGTGTCGCCACCCACGACGCCTTCACCGTCCGTCCCGGCTCCGTCGGGGTGGTCACCTCGCTGGTGGGCAAGGACATGCTCGGGGGCAATCTGCCCGAGGACAGCCTGAACACCTTCCTGGTGGGCGGGGGCATGAAGGGGGTCCAGGCCGAAGTCCTCGATCCCGGCACCTACTATCTGAACCCCTATCTGGTCAACGTGGTGGAGGTGAACCTGCAGAGCCAGCGGTTCGAGATGAGCGGCGAGGACGTGATCACCTTCCTCACCCAGGACGGCTTCACCATCCGGGTCGAGGGCACCCTCGAGTTCAGCCTCATGCGCGAGCACGCGGCCCTGCTCACCCACCGGGTGGGTGACATGGACGACGTGCTGAAGAAGCTGATTCTGCCCCGCGCCCGCGGCTTCAGCCGCATCGAGGGCAGCAAGCACCCCGCCATCAACTTCATCGTGGGCGAGACCCGGCAGCAGTTCCAGGACAACCTCGAACGGCACCTGCGCGACAAGTCCAAGGAATGGGGCGTGGCCATCCACTCGGTGCTGATCCGCAACATTCTGCCGCCGGACCAGATCGCCAGCATCATCCGCGAGCGCGAGGTGGCGGTGCAGGACGCCCGCAAGTTCGAGCAGCAGATCGTCCAGGCCAAGTCCAAGGCCGAACTCGCCCGCCAGGAGATGCTCGCCCAGCAGAGCCGAGAGAAGGTGCTGGCCGAAACCACCCAAATCCGCGCCGTCATCCGCGCCGAGCAGGAGGCCGAGGTGAAAGTCATCGCCGCCAGCCGCGAGCAGGAGGTGGCCAAGCTCGAAAACGAGGCGGCGGCGGCCCAGGCCGGGGCGATTCTGGCCAAGGCCGAGGCCGACCGGGACGTCATCCGCCTGAGCAACGAGGCCGAGGCCGGCGTCATCCGCGACCAAATCCGGGCCTTCGGCAGCGGCCAGAACATGGCCCGCCACGAGCTGTTCCGGAAACTGGCCCCGAACATCGCCAGAATCATCAGCGGCGACCAGCCGGGCGGCGTGGGCGGCATCTTCCACGAATTCTTTCCGGGAGACCAGCAATGAAACGGCTCCTTCCCACAGTGTTGCTGGTGGCTGCGGCGGCGGGCTTGGCCTGGGGCCTCTGGCTCTGGCTGTTCTGCCGGTTCTACGTCGAGCCGGGGCAGATGGCGGTGATCACCGCCAAAACCGGCAAGCCCCTGGCGCCCGGCCGCATCCTGGCCGGGCCGGGCGAGCGCGGCATCCGCGAGGAGGTGCTCGGCGAAGGCAGGCATTTCCTCAACCCCGTCCTCTTCGAGCGCGAAATCCTCCCGGCGATCGACATTCCCCCCGGCTCCGTCGGCGTCGTCACCGCCAAGGTCGGCGCGGACCTTCCCGCCGGCGAGTTCCTGGCCGACCGCGGCCAGAAGGGCGTCTGGCACGGCACCCTCGGCCCCGGCAAGTACCGCCTCAATCCCCACGGCTACGAGATCGAGGTGATCCCCGCCATCAGCATCCCCATCGGCTACGTGGGCGTGATCACCAGCCTGTCCGGCCAGCAGGCCCCGGAGGGGCAGTTCGCCGGGGCCGGGCAGAAGGGCATCCGCCGCGACATCCTCCAGCCGGGGCTGTACTACATCAACCAGCGCGAGTACAAGGTGGACGTGCTCGAAATCGGCGTGAACCAGGTCTCCCTGCTCGGCAAGACCGGCGGCGAGGTGATCGCCAAATCCCAGATGGCCACCATGAACGACGCCATGGGGCAACTCGAGCGCAATGTTCTGGACAACCAGATGCAGAAGCGCCAGGACTATCTGGAAACCCGCCAGAAGACCGCCTCGCCCGCCGCCCAGATGGGCCTGGTCGGCGCGGACCGGGGCCGCCCGCGGTCCGCCGCCGAGGCGGACGAGCAGAGACTCAAATACGAGCAGATGTCCTCCTCCGCCATCCTCACCCTCAACCAGTTCGTCGAGTTCCCCTCCCGCGACGGCTTCGAGATCAGCCTGGACATGACGGTCGAGTTCGAGTTGCCGCCGGAGAACATCGCCTGGATTTACCAGCGCTTCGGCGACCTGCCCGCCGTGGTCGACAAGATCGTCATGCCCCAGATTCTCTCGGTCTCGCGGCTCAAGGGGTCGGTGTACCGGGCCACGGACTTCATTGTCGGGGCGGACCGCGAGAAATTCCAGAGCGGCCTCACCGAGGCCCTGGCCCAGGTGATGGGCGACCGCCGGGTCATCATCCACAACGCCCTGATCCGGCACGTCAACGTGCCCATGCAGATTCTCGATCCCATCCAGCAGGCCAGCATCGCCGTCGAGGAGGACCTCACCAACCAGGCGAAGCAGGACACCGCGCGGAAGCAGGCCGAGCTGAACACCGAGCAGGCGCTGATCGAGCAGCGCAGCGAGGAGGTGGCCCAGCAGACCGAGCGGCTCAAGGCCCAAATCCAGGCCGAGGAGCAGCGCCAGGTGGCCACCATCCACGCCGAGGCGCTCAAGAAGGTCGCCGAAATCGAGCGCGACACCGCCCTCATCCAGGCCGAACGCGCCCGCAAGCTCGGCGCCGCCGCCGCGGGCGTCATCACTCTGGTCGAGGGCGAACGGGCCCGGGGCTTCGAACTCAAGACCGCCGCCTTCGGCGACCCCGCCGCCTTCGTCCTCTGGGAATTCGCCGACCAGCTCGCCGAGAAGCTCGCCATCACCATCCTGCACGCCGGGCCGGGCACCCTCTGGACCGATCTCCGGCAGGCGGGCCTGGGCGAACTCGGCGGCGCCGCCATTCTCCAGCAGGCGGCCGGCGCGGACGCGCCCCAGAAAAAATAGCGGCCGGTGAAGCAAGGCGTCCTCCGTCGGCAGGAGCCTACTCCACCCGGAGTCTGGCGGAAGCCGGTTATGGCCTCCTTGCCTGCGGGGTTTCCGTCTTGCCGACAGTTGGGCGCAGGTTCTGGCCAACGCGCCGGTAGCTCCGCCCGCGCGATGACGGGGCGCGGAAAACGTGTTTGCCGGGGGTTGACTTGTTCCGGATACCGGATACGGTTTGTTCAAATAAAGAAATTGGATGTTCATATATGAACAACGAGAACACCAATCCGGCGGTCGAGAAGACGCTTCTCCTGCTGCACCATCTGGGGCAGAGCGGGAGCGGGGCGACGCAGGCGGAACTGGCGCGGGAACTGGGGATTTCGCCCAGCACCTGCTACCGGATTCTCCAGACGCTGCGCAAGCACGACTGGGTGCGGAAGGGGACCGACAGCCGCTACGACCTCTCCGGCGGCGTCCTCACCGCCACCATGAAGCTGCACCGGCAACTGGTGCGGCTGGAGCACTGCCGTCCGTTGCTGGACGAACTGGCCGCCACGACGGGGCTGACCGCGAAGCTCTCGATCCGCCAGGGCGACCGGCAGGTGACCATCCTGCGCGCCGAGTCCCCCCGGCCGCTGAGCGTCTCGGGCAAGGTGGGCGCCCGTTTCCCGCTGATCGAGGGCTCGGTGGGGGCGGCGCTGCTCAGCCGGACCGAGGCGGACGAGGTCCGGGAGCTGGCCGCGAACTGCCCGGAGGACATCCCCGAACGGGGGAATCCCGACCTCGTGCTGGCCCGGATCGCGACCATCCGCCGCGATGGCTACTGCCTCAACATCGGCCAGACCCGCTGGCGGATCGGCGCCATGTCCGCGCCTTTGGTCGGAGCGGACGGGCAGGTGGCCACCGCCCTCACCCTGCTCGGGGTGGACGAGGATTTCGCCGACGATCAAGTGAAAACACTGGCCGGACGCCTGCTGGGCGCGGTCGAACGATACGAAACCGAGAACCTGTGACGGAGGACGCACCCATGGGCCAAGCCGGGGACATCCGCGATCTCAAAATCACCGACCTGCGGTTCGCCGACATCGACGGCGCGCCGAAACGCTGCACGCTGCTCAAGCTGTACACCAACCAGGGGCTGGTGGGCTACGGCGAGGTCCGCGACGCTTCGAGCCGCACCTACGCGGCCATGCTGAAAAGCCGCATCATCGGCGAGAATCCCTGCAACGTGGAGAAAATCTTCCGCCGGATCAAGCAGTTCGGCGGGCATTCCCGGCAGGGCGGCGGCGTGAGCGGCCTCGAAGTGGCCTGCTGGGATTTGGCCGGCAAGGCCTGGGGCGTGCCGGTCTGGCAGCTCCTCGGCGGCCGTTTCCGCGACCGCATCCGTATCTACTGCGACACCGATTCCGAGGGCGGCGGGCGCGACATGGGGAAGGCCCTCAAGGAACGCATGGCCCAGGGGTTCACCTACCTCAAGATGGACCTCGGCATCGAGCTGCTCATGGGCCAGCCCGGCTGCCTGAGCGCCCCGCTCGGCTTCCTCGAAAAGATGCGCGAGTACAAGAAGACCGTGTTCAGCACGCCGCACGGTTCGATCGACCCCCGCGCCATGCGCGGCGAGGCCTACGATCTCTTCAACACCGCCCATCCCTTCACCGGCATCCACATCACCGAGCAGGGCCTCGATTTCCTCGAACAGTACATGGCCGAGGTGCGCGCCGAGATCGGCTACGAGGTGCCCCTGGCCATCGACCACATCGGCCATGTCCCCCTCGAGGACTGCATCAAGCTGGCCCGCCGCCTCGAACGCTTCAACCTGGCCTGGATGGAGGACCCCGTGCCTTGGCAGATGACCGACCAGTACGTCCGCCTGGCCCAGTCCACCACCACCCCCATCGGCACCGGCGAGGACATCTACCTGAAGGAGAATTTCCTGCCGCTCTTCCGCTCGGGCGCCCTGGCCGTGATCCATCCCGATGTGCTCTCGACCGGGGGCATCATGGAGACCAAGAAGATCGGCGATCTGGCCGAGGATCATGGCGTGGCCATGGCTCTGCACATGGCCGAAAGCCCCATCGCCTGCATGGCCGCCGTCCACGTCGCCGCCGCCACCCGCAACTTCACCGCCCTCGAGGTCCACTCCGTCGATGTGCCGTGGTGGGACAGTCTGGTCAACGGCCTGCCCAAGCCTCTGGTGGACCGGGGCTACATCCAGGTGCCCGACGCCCCCGGCCTCGGCATCGAGTCCCTCAACGAGGAACTGATCGCCGAAAAACTCCACGCCGATTTCCCCGTGGCCTGGGACTCGACCGAGTCCTGGGACAAGGAATGGGCCAACGACCGTCAATGGAGCTGAGCAGATGACCACCGAACGCCCCTTCGTCGCCCGCGCCTTCCCCGCCTGGCTGAAACGCAGCGTCATGTACCAGATATTCCTCCGCCGCTTCACGGCGGAGGGCACCCTCAAGGCGGCCGAAGCCAAGCTGCCCATGCTGGCCGAGCTGGGCATCGATCTCCTCTACCTCTGCCCCATCTGCGTGGCGGACGCGGACATGGACAAAACCGGCTGGAGCCCGCGCCACCACGCCAGCGGCTCGCAGAACCCCCGCAACCCCTACCGGATCAAGGACTACTACACGGTCGATCCGGAATACGGCAGCGACCAGGACCTCCGCGACTTCGTCAACACCGCGCACCGGCTCGGGATGAAGGTGCTGCTCGACATCGTGTTCTTCCACTGCGGCCCCACCGCCGTCTTTCTGGACGAACACCCCGACTTCGTCGTCCGCGAGGCGGACGGCACGGTCAAGGTCGGCCAATGGCGTTTCCCCATGCTCAACTTCGCCAGCAACGAACTGCGCGAGTATCTCTGGGACAACCTCGAATACTGGCTGCGCGAGTTCGCCGTGGACGGCTACCGCTGCGATGTGTCCGGAGCCGTGCCGCTCGATTTCTGGGAGGAGGCGCGCCGTCGGCTGGAGCGCTTGAATCCCGAGGTCGTCGTCCTCTCCGAGGGCGAGCGCAAGGCCGACCAGCTCTACGCCTTCGACATGAACTACACCTTCGCCTGGTGCAACCGGGTGCTGCCCCCGGTATTCCGGGGCGAAGCACCGGCCTCGACCGCGCGGGAGAGCTGGGAGACTCTCGCCAAAGAGTATCCGGCGGGGGCGCTGCTGATCCGCTACACCGACAACCACGACATCGCCAACGACGCCTTCGAGAACCGCCCCGAGCGGGCCTGGACCCATGCGGGCATGGACGCGGCCTTCGCCCTCCTCTTCGCCCTCGACGGCATCCCCTTTGTCTACAACGGCCAGGAAATCGCCGACGAAGTCCGCCACAGCATCTACAAGGGCGTGGCGGAGACCGTCCAGTGGGACCGCGCCGAAAGCGAAACCGGCCGCCAGCGGTTCGCGCTGATGCGGCAGCTCTGCCAGTTGCGCCATCGCGAGAAGGCCCTGGCGGAAGGCCAGGTGGTCTGGCTCGACCACGACGCG
>LVAZ01000154.1 GCA_001603055.1 Victivallales bacterium Lenti_02 | reverse complement strand
GGCCATGCCTGCCGATGCCCGCCCAGTCATGCACCTCCCGCGCGGAAGGCGCGGGGGGAACGGCCGGTGAACTGGCGGAAGGCGCGGGAGAAGTAGAGGCGGTCGGCGAAACCGACGGCGTAGGCGATCTCGCCCACGTCGAGCTGGGTGCGGAGAAGGAGTTCACCCGCGCGTTCGAGGCGGAGGCGGGCGAGGGTCCGCATCGGGCTTTCGCCCCGGGTCTCGCGGAAGAGCCGGCAGAGGTGGGCGGGGGAGAGGCCGGCGGCGCGGGCCACGTCGTCCAGGCGCAGTTCCGGTTCGGCGAAGCGCTGGTGGATGGCGTCCAGCGCCCGTTCGACGGCGCGGTGCTCGCGCGCCTGGCCGGGCTGGGGGGCGACGAGTTCCTCGCGCAGGCAGGCGAGGAGGAGAAGCACTTCCGCCTTGAGCCGGGTTTCATGGCAGCCCTGCCGGCGAGTGAACTGGCGCGCCACCGCCGTGTAGTGTTCGCGCAGACGGCCGGAATTGGCCACGGGGGCGGCCAGCAGCAGGGGTTGCTCGACCAGCTCCGCCAGGGGGCCGCCGTCGGGCGCGGCGAAGGACACGCAGCCGTAGACCCAATGGCCATCGGGCACGCCCCGGTTGCCGAAACGGGCGGTCAGGCCCACCACCGTACCCGGCTCGGTGGCCACGGCGCGGTCGCCGACCGCGATCCGGGCGGGGGTGCCTTCCATATGGAAACCGAGTTCGAGGTAGCGGGCGCGGCCGGTGTTCACCGGCACCCGGTCCTCGGCCGCATAGGCCAGGGGGACGGCCGGGAGCGGCGACAGCCAGGCCAGCAGGATGTCCACGTATTCGCAAAGATTGTCCATACAATCGCACGCCTTTTCCATAGTCTGTTTCGTTGCAGGCAATGTGGTTCCCGGTATATTCGTATGCAAGCGCTTCCTCTCGTCGGCGAACATTGTCTATATCGGCAACCATCCAGGAGGTCTGTCCATGCTGAACGAAACCCAAGTCGCGAACGCCCTGCGCCGCCCCAAGCCCGAGGTTTTCTGGAAGGCGGAGCCCCTGCTGGGCAGCATCTACGGCGAGGCGGAGATAGAGGCGGCGGTCGCGGCCATGCGCGAGGCCATGAACATCCATGCGGGCTTCGGCTTCTCGGCCCCCCCCATCCCCGATTTCGAGCGCGCCTTCGCCGACTACGTGGGGGCCAGGCACGCCATCGCGATCAACAGCGCCGGGCCGGGGCTGGACATGGCCATGCGCTTCCTGAATTTGCAGCCCGGCGACGAGGTCATCGTGCCCTCGCTGAACTACCAGGCCGCGCCGCTGGCCGTGGTCGGCGCGGGCGGGCAGGTGGTCTGGGGCGAGGTGGACCCGCGCACCTTCCAGCTTGATCCGGCGGATGTCGAGCAGAAGATCACCGCCCGCACCCGCGCCATCTTTCCGGTCCACATGAACGGCCTGTCGGCACCGATGGACGAGCTGATCGAGGTCGGCCGCCGCCGTCCGAATCCGCTTCATGGCCCGATTCCGGTGATCGGGGACGCGGCCCGCGCCTGCGGCGGCGGCTACAAGGGCGCCAAAATCGGCAAACACGGCCTGATGACGGTGTTCAGCTTCCACACCATGAAGAACATGACCACCCTCGGCGAGGGCGGCATGGTGACCACCGACGACGACGAGGCCGCCCGCTTCTGCCGTTCCGTGCGCATGTACGGGGCGGAGGTTTCCCGCTGGGGCACCTCGAACGTGATGACCAAGGTACAGGCCGCCGTGGGGCTGGTCCAGTTGAGCAAGCTCGACAGCTTCATCGGCGCCCGGCGGCGGCTGGCCAAGGCCCGCGACGCCATGCTGGCCGGGCTGCCCGAACTCGAACTGCCCTTCGAGCCCGCCGACTGCGAGCACAGCTACTACCTCTACACCTGCCTGGTCAAGCCCGAGTGGGCGGGCGAGAAGCGCGACCAGCTCATGAAGATGCTGGCCGACGACTACAACATCGGCTGCGTGGTCGCCAATCCCCCGGTCTACTTCTCGCGCAAGGACCTGGCCGCCCGCACCTTCGGCCAGAGCACCCCGCGCTCCGAGGCGACCGCCAAGCGGATCATTTGCATCTCGCTCCACCCCGCCATGACCGACGAGCTGAACGAGTACATCGCGGCGGCGGTCATCGACTGCGTGCAGCGCCTCCGCTGAGTTCAGGTCTCACTCCGTCGAGCACGAGGGTTGCGAGACTGGACCCCTGATTCCGCTGGTCGGTGGACCATGTCCCGTCTGTGCCGGAAACCATGTCAATCTTTTGTGTGGAGCGGCCGCGTCCTCGCGGCCACCCGTCCCGCGCCATGCCTACCCGAGTCGTTGGCCGGGGCGCTCCCGGCGCTGCGCGCCGTGCGGCGGAGGACCGCCGCGCTCCACACGCTTGGTTTGCATGGTGGCAAGGAAGGCGTCTTGTTTGCGCGTTCCGGTGAGTTCTGCAAGTCGGTTGGCCTGTGGCAAGATTGTGCGACAGGGGGGGGATAACCTCCCCTGTCGCTTTCCTTTCCCGGGAAACCACGGCAGGTTATGGCACCTCAGCCAAACCGGGAGACCTGCCATGCGTGGATTCCTCTGCTGCCTGATCGCCTCCGCCTGCGCCCTGCCGAGCTTCGCCGCCGGCGTGTGGGAGTTCCAGGGGAACCTCGAGGACGGTTCGGGGAACGGGCACCACGCCCGTTCGGAGAAGCCCGCCTTCGCCCCCGGCGGCAAGGGGCTCGCCGCCGGCGCGCGGGCCGAGATTCCCGACACGCCCGCCCTCCGGCTCCATCCCGGTTTCGAGGCCGAATGCCGCTTCCGGCTGGACGAGCGCCCCGAGGGTCCCCAGGTTCTGTTCATCAAGGACAAGGAGTACATGCTGCGGGTGGACTGGGTGAAGGAGGGCGGGCATGTGTCCTTCTTCGTCCACGTCGGCAACAAATGGGAGAGCCGTGTGCGCGGCCCGGTGGTGGAGCCCGGTGTCTGGTACGATGTGAAGGTGGGCTGGGACGGCGTCAACCTGAGCCTTCAGGCCGGTGACGACACGGTGGCGACCCAGGACCGGCCGGGTTCCGCGAAGGCCACGGCGAATCCCCTGCAATTCGGCACCTTCGCGGGGGTGATCGACCGCATCGCCATCCGCAACCCCGCCCACGCCCGGCTTCAGCTTTTCGCGAACCTGGCCGAGCCCCCCGCACCCGGCGGTTCGGCCGAGGCCCGCTACGAGCAGGCCGGGGACTGGCAGGCTTGGCAGAGCCTGGCCGACGGCAGTGTGCGGGNNGGCTACGGCACCATCCCCTTCACCGTGCCGGACCACGGGCGGACCCTGATCCTGGAAGGCCCGGATTTCGAGTTCTGGCATGGCACCGTCCACCGGCTGGGACTGTATTTCGCCGCCGGGCCGGACGTCCGCGCCGAACGGTTCGTCCTCTCCGCCCGGCCCGAGGGGCGGCCCCTGCTGCGCGTCCGCAGCTTCGCCCCCGGCCGCGCCAAACTGCGCACCGACCGCGAGGAAACCCTCATCGCCACGGTCAACAACCTCGGGGGCGACGCGGAGAACGTCGCCGTCGAGGTGGCCGTCCCCCCCGGCGTGACCCTGCTCGATCCGCCGCGCCGCACCATCGAGTTCCTCGGCCGCGAGACCGTCGATCTGATCTCCTGGCGCATCCGTGCTACGGAACCGGTGCGGGGCGAGGCGCGGGTGACCGCCAGCGGTGCCGGCGGGCGCGTCGCCGCCGCCGCGCACACCATCGAGTTTCTGCCCCCGGTGGACGTTCCCCGCACGGGCTATGTCCCCGAGCCCATTCCCGCCACCACCGACTACATCAATCTCATGCACTACTGCGCCCTGTGGAAGGAGGGCACCCATATGGGCTGGGGCCTCATCGAGCCCTGGCCCGACCGCCGTCCCGCCATCGGCTGGTACGACGAGGGCACGCCCGAGGTGGCCGACTGGCACATCAAGTACGCCCTCGACCACGGCATCAACGGCTTCATCTACTGCTGGTACCGCAGCACTCTGGACCCGGTGATCCAGCAGAGTCTCGGCCACGCCGTCCACGAGGGGCTCTTCGAGGCCCGCTACCGGGACCGCTTCACCTTCACCATCATGTGGGAGAACGGCTGCGCCGAAGGGGTGAAGGATGCCGCCGACATGCTCGACAACCTCCTGCCCTTCTGGATCGAGAACTACTTCACCCATCCCTCGTATCTCAAGATCGACAACCAGCCCGTGCTCTTCGTCTGGCGTCCCGAGCGGGTCGGTCCCCAGCTTGGCGGCACCGAAGGCACGCGACGAACCTTCGACGCCATGCGCGAGCAGTGCCGCGCCCGCGGCTTCGCTGGCCTGCGCCTGATCGGCTGTCTTGACCGCGCCAATCCCGAACTCCAGCAGCGGATGACCGCCGAGGGCTGGGACGCCGTCAGCGGCTACGGGCTCTTCCCCCAGGGCGAAGTCATCGTCAACCGCGACGAGGAAGGCATCCCCTACACCAACCATGCCGACAGCCTCAAGCTCTTCCGCGGCGAATGGGAGCGCCGCCGCGACGCCTCCCCCCTGCCCGACATCCCCAACGTGGTCATGGGCTGGGACCAGCGCCCCTGGCTCCGTTTCAGCCGCTACCACGCCAATCCGGACGCCGCCAACTTCGAGGCCGCCTGCCGCGACGCCAAGGAACTGGTGGACGCCAAGCCCGCCGGTCTCTGGCACAGCCGGATGATGGTCTTCGACAACTGGACCGAGTTCGGCGAGGGCCACTACATCGAGCCGGTGAGCGGCCTCGGCTTCTCCTTCGTCAACGCCATCAAACGGGTGTTCTGCACCGAATGGGCGCCCGAGGAAGTGACCGACATCATTCCCGAGGACGTGGGCCTCGAACCCCCCGAACGCCGCTACCAGGCCGTCCGCGACGGCTATGGCGAGTTCCCCCCCTGGAAACCCCGCCGCATCGTCGGCGATCTGGTGGCCCACTGGGGCTTCGATCCCCAGCCCGACGGCACGTTCGCCGATCTGGCCGGCCACGGCTTCACCCTCGGCAGCGGGCTGGATACCGCCGCCGACCGGGGCGGCCATGTCCTGGTCTGCGGCGACGGCTCCGTCACTCTGCCTGCCCATCCCGCCTTTTTCCCGACCTCGGGGATCACCGTCTCGCTCTGGTGCAAGCCCAGCGTCGCGAAACAGGGCGACCGCTGGATGCTGTCCAGCATCCAGGGCGGGCACGAGGGCTACCGGCTCGGCTTCGGCAGCGGCAGAGTCGCCTGGCAGATTCCCAAGCAGCAGTGGAGCCACAGCCTGCACTCGCCCGAGGAACTGCCCGTCGGGGTCTGGAGCCATGTGGCCGCCACCTTCGACAACCGGACCATGCGGCTCTATGTGAACGGCCAACTGGTCGGCGAACTCGACCGGCCCGGCCTCATCCAGCGGAGCCGTCGCACCATCACCATCGGCGCCTACGGCGGCAAGACCGCCTGCTTCCAGGGCAGCATGGACGATCTCCGCATCCACAACCGCCCCCTCACCGCCGAGGAAATCGCCGCTCTCGCCGCCGCCCGATGACGCCGGGAGCGCCTTTTGGGCTGGCATTCGGCGCATAGGTCGCTACGGTGTTTCCTTCCTTGATCCACAACCGGCCCCCGTCCCCGCTGCGGGACGGGGCCGACCCCGACAACCGGAAGGCAGCACGATGGCATTCACCAAAGCGGGATGGGCGGCAGGAATGGCGGCAGTCATGGGATTGACTCCCCTGCTCGGACAGGAGAGAATTCAGCGGCAGCCAAGCGACGACCAAAGGCTGGCCCTGGTCGCCGCTTTCGCCGACCAGGTTCTCGAACGCGGGCGCGACCGCTGGAGCGGCCGGAACACCCCGCTGCTCGCCGACGGCATCGACCCCGTCTCGGGAGACCCCGCCCTCTGGTGGCATGACGGTCGGTCCTACATCATCCACAATCTCGCCAGCCAGCAGACCTTGTTCCGCGTCCTGCGCGGGCTCACCCGCCTGACCGGGGAGGAACGCTACGAACAGGCCGCCCGCGACGCCGTCCGCTACCACTTCGACCACCTGCGCTCGCCCTGCGGCAAGCTGCGCTGGGGCGGCCACCAGTTCATCGACTTGCAGAACCTGAATCCGGTCGGGCGCTTCGACGCCAACTGCCACGAGTTCAAGAGCAACTTCCCCTTCTACGAGCTGATGTGGGACGTGGACCCCGGGATCACCACCCAGTTCGTCCGGGCGCTGTGGGCCGGGCATGTGACGGATTGGGGCGTCCTCGACATGAACCGCCACTCCCGCTATCATGACGGTCCGCCGCCCGCCGCCGATGTCTGGGACCGCCCCTTCGCCGATCCCCAGCCCTATTTCGAGGGCGACGGCCTGACCTTCCTCAACGCGGGGGCCGATCTGATCTATGCCGGGGGCATGCTGTACGCCCTGGCCGGGGAACAGGGCGCGCTCGACTGGGCGCTGCGCATGGGCGGCATGTACACCAAGGCCCGCCACCCGGACACCGGCATGGGCACCTACCAGTACAGCAAGCCGCGGCGCCAGCGCGAACCCGCCGCCGAAGGCCCGCTGGTCGGCCGCTTCACCGGCAGCACCTTCGGCGACCGCATCGAGAACAAGTTCGGCCGTTCCGGCAGCTCGGACCCCGGCGACGAATTCTACAACCCGGTGAAGGACAAACTGGCCGCCGACGGGCTGCTGGTCGCCCGCGAGGGCTGGGTCTGGTCGGGCAGCGGCGGTTTCCCCTGGTACACTCTGGTGCAACTGGCGCTCGCGGAAACCGTCGGCGACAAGGCGGCCTGGTTCGCCGCCGACGCCGCCGACCATCTCGAAGCCCATGCCCGCCATGCCTACGATCCCGAGACCAACCACTTCCGCCCCATGTGGTCCGACGGCACCGATGTCACCGGGCTGAAAATCCCGCGCACCGGCTACGGCGTCGGCCGCGAGGGCGAACCCTATCGGGCCAGCCGGGCGAGCGCCACCCACCTGGCCGCCTACACCCGCGCCTACCGGCAGACCCGGCGCGACAGCCTCTGGCAAACCGCCCGTGCCATGGCCCGCGGCCTCGGCCTGGGCGAAATCGGGGAAACCCCGCAGGGCGCGGCCAGGCTGGACGGCGCCGACGCCTCCCCCGACCCCGAACTGATTTTCGCCCTCCTCGAACTCTACCGCGTGTCGCCCCGGACGGCCTATCTGGACACGGCCCGGAATCTCGCCGACCGCATGGTCGCCGCCCGTTTCCACCACGGATTCTTCATGCCCGGCCCCGAGCACCGCTACGCCAATTTCAACACCCGCGAGCCGCTGGCCCTGCTCACTCTCGAAGCGGTGCTGCGCGGCGAACCGGAACTCGTGCCGGTCTATGTCGGCAGCCGGGGCTACATCCACGGGCAGTTCGACGGGCGCGGGCGCACCTACGACTATCAGGCCGTCTGGGCCCAGCTCCGCACCGACCCGCTGCCCAAGCCGCGCCCTCCCGAAGAGCGCAGGCAACCGCAACCCCCGGCCAAAGGGGAGGACGGGGTCTGGCGCTTCGACGGCAGAAGCCATGTGCTCGCCGTGAACGAGCCACCCGCCGCCTTCGGCGACGACGACCAGTTCTCCATCGTCCTCCGGGTTCTTCCCCACGACGACCGGCGCTTCCTCTGCGCCTTCCGCTACCACCTTTCCAGCAACGAATTCCAGACCCGGGGAAAGAATCCCTTGCAGGTGGCCTTCGACCTCCGGGACCGGGAGGAACCCCGCTGGCTCGCCGTCACCTACGACGGGAAAGGCGAGGACGGCAGCCGCATCTTGCGGGTGTACATCGACGGCCGGGAGGCGGGCAGCGCCACCGGCACCGGTTCGCCCCTGTCCTCCTACGCCGCCCGCCCGCTCACGCTCGGCTACACCAGCCACAGCGGCGGCGGGTACTCCCGCATCGATGTCCACGGCGACCTGCAAGTTCTGAGCCGGCTGCTCTCCCCCGAGGAGATCGCCGCCATCGCCAAAGGACAGTGACCGCCCCTTCCCGGCAATGGAACGCCACGCTCGCTATCCGGCGTGGCGCGCCGGGGTCAGGCCAGCGTGGCGCGCAGTTCCCGCCAGGGGCTGCCGGGGTCGGTTTCGAGCAGATGGGCGAAAACAGCGTCCGCCCCGGCCAAGTCCAGTTGCCGGAGTTCGCCCAGAGTGAACCAGCCGCATTCCTGGCCCTCGTGGCCGCGGGGAACGGCGTCGGCCGCCAGCTCGCCGAACAGGAAATACAGGAGAATCCTCTTGCCCGGATAGGCATGGCGGAGGTCGCAGAAGGGGACGGGGGCGAACATGTCCACGCCCAGTTCCTCCCGGATTTCCCGCACGATGCAGGCCTCGGGAGTCTCCCCGGCATGGAGCTTGCCGCCGGGAAACTCCCATTTTCCCGCCAAATGGGAACCGCCGGGACGGGTGGCCAGCAAAAGGCGCCCGTCCCGGCGGATGACTGCCGCGCAGACTTCGATTTCGCTCAACGCCGGGGGCCGAGGAGGAATTCGGCGCGCCGGTTCTGCTGGTGGTCGGACTCGCTGCTCGCGTTGGGGACGACGGGGCGGTCCTCGCCGTAGCTGACCGTCTCGATGCGGTCGGCCCCGATGCCGAGGCTGATGAGCAGATCGCGCACGACGATGGCGCGCTGCTGGCCCAGAGCCCGGTTGTATTCGTCGCTGCCGCGCTCGTCGCAGTGGCCCTCGATGGTCAGGGCGTACTGGGTGTGCTGCTTGAGATGGTTGGCCATGGTCTCGATCTTGGGCATTTCGGAGGGACCGACGGCAGCGCTGTCGTAGGCGAAGTAGACGACGACGCCTTCCCAGCGGCGGGCCGCCATCGAGGCCGCGTCGCCCACGTTCATCGAGTCGGTGGTGGACTGCCAGCCGCCCGCGCCGCCGAGGCCGCCCGCGCCGCCCAGGCCGCCGCCGAATCCACCGGCGCCGCCGCCCGGCGGGAAGGCGTTGAACTCCGCGCCGCCGACCGGGATGCCGCCCGCGCCGCCGGGCGTGTCGCGCAGGTCGAGATTCAGCTTGGACCGGCGGCAACCGCCGACCAGAGCCACAGCCAACAGCAGAGGCAGCAGACGGGAGACGAGACGGCAGTACTTCGACATCGCGGGCCTCACTTTCTAAGTGTGCGAAGGGGGGACAGTCCGAAATCCCTCATGGCATTTCGCCAAAACATAACCGGCGGACGCCAGCATGCTAGTCAAGCCGGTTCCCAAATAGTTTGGCTCTAGATGTCCGGCAAGCATTTACCAGTAACAAGAAAATCGCTGAACCAGGCCGCAATATTTGCGGCCCCGGCGAGATTGTGGTGGCACCAGTCGCGCATCCACTTCTGGGCGCTGTGGCTGCCGTTGACGGAAAAGCGCAACTGGAAGTCCGCCATCTCGACGTCGTGCTCGATACAGCAGTGGCGGGCCTGGAGCAGCATGCGGTCCATGGCTTCGGTCTGGGCGCGGACCCAGCGCGGCGGGGGGTTGCCGAACTCGTCGCCCGCATTCTCCGGGAAAATCGGGTTCGGGGTCCAGTAGATGGCCGTCCCGGCCAGGGCTTTGATCTCGCGCCAGAAGCGGTCCATGTCGGCGGCGGTCTTTTCTTCGGGGCGGCGGCTGCGGAAGCTCTCGCCGTTCCCGGTGTGCGGATCGAGCCAGGCGTCGGCCAGGACGAAGGAGAACAGGACCACATGGGGCTGGAAGGGCTTCACGTCCCGGGCCAGGCGGAGCAGGCCCTGATGGGTGGTGCAGCCGGGGATGCCCGCGTTGACCACGGCCACGGATTTGCCGAGGCGCTGTTCGAGGCGTTCCTCGAGCAGGGCGGGCCAGGCTTCGCCGCGCTCCTCGGCGGAGAAGGTGAGGTCGTCGCCGATGGCGACGATGCGCAGGTCGGCCCGCTCGGCCTTGGCGACGGTGGCGGGGGTCAGATGGCGGGGCCAGGGGCGGGTCAGCTCGTCCTCGTGCCAGCGGCCCGCGCTGGGAATGCGGATGACGAGATGGTGCTCGGGCGCCTCGGGCGGGGCGGGACGCTGGAGGGTCAGAATCTGCTTGTTGCAGTCCGTGCAGTGGGTGGGCTTGGCGAAGGTGCCCAGGGCATGGAGAAGCTGCTCGTAGGCGGACCAGGCGATGACCGCGCCGCAGCTTACGCAGGGCAGCGTGGTCGCCTCGTGGGTGGCGAGGAACCCGTCGCAGTCTTTGCAGCGGCGGGCGGCGGGGGCGATCCGCCCCTGGAGCTGGTCGCGCAACTGCTCGGCCGGCTCGTAGGCCCAGGTCCTGACGCAGCCGGGAACCACGCACGCGACCTCGACGGGGGCGAGCGCCTCGAGCTTTTTGGTGCATTCCTCGCACATGCGGGCGGGGGCGCGCTCGCTGTTCCGCAGCCAGGCATGGAGCTGGGCGCTGCGAGTGTAGGTCCAGGTGTTCTCGCAACCCCGGTTGCGGCAGCGGACTTCCTGATCCTGGGCCTGGCTGTAGAACAGGTAGCATTCCTGGCACATGCGCTCGGGGGGGGGCGCGTCGGGGCCGTGCTCGCAGATATGTTCGAGCTGGTCGTAGGCCCGGTAGGTCCAGGTGCGGGTGCATTCCTTGACCCGGCAGGGTTCCTCGCGGTCCTGCAGATCGTGGAACTTCTCGTAGCAGGCGGTGCACATGCGCTTCGGCGGCTTGTCGAGGGGTTTGCCCGCGAGCTGGTGTTCGAGCTGCTGGAAGCGGTTCCAGTGCCAGGTGCCCTGGCAGCCCTTCATCCGGCAGGGGATGTCGCGGTCCTCGATGGCCTTCAGCGCCTGGAAGCAGTCGCGGCAGAGCCGCCGGGGCGGCTTCTCGTCGCCGCTCATCAGCCGCTCGCGCCGGAACCAGGTCCAGGTGCCCTGGCAGCCTTTCATGCGGCAGGGCACTTCCGTGTCCCCCACCCGGTTCAGCTCGTCCCGGCACTCTTTGCAGAAACCGCGCGGCGGCTTGTCCAGGCTGCGCCCGGCGAGCTGGTGTTCGAGCTGCTGGAACCGGTTCCAGGTCCAGGTCCGCTCGCAGCCCGGCTTGGTGCAGGGCAGCTCGCGGTCCTCGAGCGCCAGGAACTTGGCGTAGCACTCGTCGCACATCCGCTCGGGACGGGCCGCGCGACCGCGGACCATGTTGCGCAGGGCGTCCTCGCCGGAGATTTGCCAAACGTTGCCACAGCCGCGAACGCGACAGCGTATGTCCGTGTCCGGGAAGAAATCCCCGAGACTGCCGAATGCCTTAGCCAATACCAGAACTCCTTGGCGAGCGCCCCTCGATGGCGTCCGAAACCGTACTGGGTCCAAATATACCCCGGTGCCCACTCCTGTCCATGAACCGATTCGGGTTCCTGCGCGCCACTGGCGCGGAGCTTGCACGGCCTCTACAGTAGCGCACTTGCGGCAGTCAACCAGAAAAAACTGCAAATGACCAATCGAGAACGCTTCCAAGCCCTGATGAATTTCGCCCCCGTGGACCGTCTGCCCCTGGTGGAATGGGCCACCTGGTGGAACCAGACCATCGACCGCTGGCACGGCGAGGGCCTGCCGACGGAGCTGACGGACGCCCACGCGATCCGCCAGTGGTTCGGCCTGGACTCCTACCGCCAGGAATGGCTGCGCCCGCGCGGCGCGGGCTTTCCCCAGCCCGCCAGCCACGGCGCGGGCGTGCTCAACAGCATGGCGGAGTACGAGGCCATCCTCCCCGGCCTCTACACCAACCACTTCAATCTCGCCGCCTGGCGGCAGTGGGCCGAGGAGCAGCGGCGCGGCGAAACCGTCGCCTGGTTCACCTTCGAGGGCTACTTCTGGTTCCCCCGCACCCTCTTCGGCATCGAGAACCATCTCTACGCCTTCTACGACCAGCCCGAACTCATGCACCGCATGAACCAGGACCTCACCGACTACCATCTCCGCATGCTCGACGAACTCTGCGAAATCTGCACGCCCGATTTCATGACCTTCGGCGAGGACATGAGCTACAACCACGGCCCCATGCTCTCGAAGGAGCTGTTCGACGAGTTCATGCTCCCCTACTACCGCCAGCTCGTCCCCGAACTGCACAAGCGCGGCATCTTCGCCATCATCGATTCCGACGGCGACATCACCGCCTCCGTCCCCTGGTTCGAGGAAGCCGGGCTCGACGGCATCCTCCCCCTCGAACGGCAGAGCGGCGTGGACCTCGCCGTCATCCGCGAGCGCCATCCCCGCATGCGCTTCATCGGCCATTTCGACAAGATGGTCATGCACCGGGGCGAAGCCGCCATCCGCGCCGAATTCGAGCGCCTCCTCCCCGTCGCCAGCCAGGGCGGCTTCATCCCCAGCGTGGACCACCAGACTCCCCCCGCCGTCTCCCTCGAAGACTACCGGCTCTATCTCCGCCTCTTCCGCGAATACGCCGCCCGCGGCAGGGGATAGGGTGGCCACATCGGCTGCGCAAGGAGGGACACCGCCCCTCCTTCTTCAGCTCCACTCGCTTATCGGCCCGGATATCTGCACCATGATCTCGCCTGCCGCAAGCAGGCGCAGAGCTTCGGCGAGGGCATGGCCGAGGATCGCTTGAAGCCGAGTGTTCGAGGTGTTCCCGCAGGTCAGCCAGATGACCTGCGGCGGCGGCCCGTGCTGCGACAGCAAGTGCGGAAAATCTGCGTCTTTCGTGAGCACGACTGCGCCAGCTTCGCGTGCCGCGCGGAATATCTCGATGTCTCCGGCATCGCGGAGTCCCAGTTCGCGGACAGGAATGGCCTCGACGGCAAATTGCTCGACGATCCACTTTGCGATCCCCGGGGGCAACTGGGCGTCGATCCAAATGGTCATACCGCAACCACCGGATGTGCGACGAGTTTGGACACATACAGGAGACAGGCCTGCAGGTCGGCCTCTTCCAAGTCCGGCATCTCGGCCAGAATCTCGCGGGCGGTCAATCCGGCGGCGAACAGGTCAATCACATCCTGGACACGGATGCGCATACCCCGCACGCAGGGACGCCCGCCGCACCGTCCGGGATCAACCGTGATTCGCTCGTTCAAGTATGTCATGGTGGCCTCCTAAGGCTACTCCTATAGGATAGCACGTTCCCATCCGTGTTCCCTGCTTCTTTCCCAAAACGCCGGGGCGCTTTTCAGCAAAGAGAGTGCGGGGCGGTCAGAAATCGAAGTGGTCGGGGTCGGGGCCGAGGCGAAGGTTGGTGTCGAGGCTGTCCATGAGAGCCATGTCGGCTTCGCTCAGTTCGAAGTCGAAGATGTCGGCGTTGGCGCGGATGCGGTCGGGATTGGCGGATTTGGGGATGGTGACAAGACCGAGCTGGATTTGCCAGCGGAGGGTGACTTGGACGGGGGTTCTGCCGAGGCGTTGGGCGAGGGAGACGATCTCGGGGACTTCGTCCACTTTGCCGCGCATGATGGGGGACCAGGCCTCGACCACGATGCCGAGTTCCCGGCAGCGGCGGACCAGGGCGGGGGACTGGAGCCGGGGATGGAACTCGATCTGGTTCACGGCCGGCGTGGTCTGCACGCGGGGCAGCAGCACCGCGAGGTGGTGGACGAGGAAATTGCTGATGCCGATGGCGCGCAGGCGGCCTTCGGCGTGGAGCTGTTCGAGGGCTTCCCAGGCGGCGAGGAACTTGCCGGGAACGGGCCAGTGGAGCAGGTAGAGATCGAGGTAGTCCAGCCCGAGCCGGTCCAGGCTTTCGAGGCAGGCTTCACGGGCGCGGTCCTCGCGGGCGTCCTGGTTCCAGAGTTTGGTGGTGACGAAGAGGTCCTCGCGGGGGATGCCGCTGGCGCGGATGCCGCGGCCGACGCTGGCCTCGTTGCGGTAGATGGTGGCGGTGTCGATGAGCCGGTAGCCGGTATCGAGGGCGGAGGCGACGGCGGTTTCGGTCTCGGCGCCTTCGGCGCTGCGCCAGACGCCCAGACCGAGCTGGGGCATGGCGAGGCCGTTGTTCAGCAGGATGGTGGGATGGGGCATGGTTTACTCCGCTTGCAGGTAGCGCCGTTCGACCCGGGTGCCGAAGGAGCAGATGATTTCGTAGGGATGGGTGCCCTTGAGCTGGGCCCACTGGTCCACGGTGACGGCGACGGGGCCCTCGCCGCCGAGGCAGACCACCTCGTCGCCCACGGCGGCGTCGGGCACGTGGGCCAGGGAGACGGTGACGTAGTCCATGGACACGCGCCCGAGCACGGGGCAGAGGGTGTCGCGGACGATCAGGTAGCCCCGGTTCGAGAGGGCCAGGGGCAGGCCGTCGGCATAGCCGGCGGCGACCGTGCCCACGCGGGTGTTCTCGACCAGCCGATGGGTGAGCCCGTAGCCCAGGCGCATCCCGGCGGGGAGGTCGCGGATGGCCACCAGCCGGGTTTTCAGGGAGAGGATCGGTTCGAGGTGCAGGGCGCGCAGCCCCTCGCTGTCGAAGGAACCATGCAGGTTGATGCCGGTGCGAACCATATTGAAGGGCGGCTCGAAGGCCTGGGGGAAGTTGTTGATGGCGTCGCTGTTGGCGATGTGGATTTTGGCGAAGCGGATGCCTTTCCCGGCCAACTCGTCGAGCAGGCGGCGGAAGGCGGAAATCTGGCCCAGGGTGTATTCCTCGCCGGCCCGGTAGGCGACGGGGAAATGGGAGTAGATGCCCCGGCAGTCGAGTCCCGGCAGGGCGCAGGCTGCGGCGATGGTCTGGGCCGCTCCCGCCGCCAGCAGGCCGAGCCGTCCCATGCCGGTGTCCACCAGAAAATGGCATTCCACGGTGCGGCCCTGGCACCCGGCCTCGGCGCTGATGCGGCGGGCAGTGGCCAGCGAATCGATGGGATGGATGACGCCGGCCGCGACGGTGGCGGGGATTTCGTCGGGCAGGATGCCGCCGAGAATCTGGACCGGCAGGCCGATGCCGGCGAGGCGGAGGGCCTCGCGGGGTTCGGCCACGGCGAAACCCGCCACCCCGGCGCGGGCCAGGGCGCGGGCGATGGGCTCGACCCCCAGCCCGTAGGCGTCGGCCTTCAGCACCGCGATCACCCCGCAGGGCGCGACCCGCTCGCGGATGCGGGCCAGATTGCGGCAGAGCTTGTCGAGATCGATATCGAGCCAGACGCGGGCGGAGGGTTGGGATGGCATGGTGGTGGTTTCTCGGTGGTGGTTCTGGCAAACCATAGGGAAATCCCGGCCCGATGCAACCCGCCGTCCGGGGTCCGCGACCGATTTTCCTGCCCTGCCCGCCGCGCCACCTTTCTCCGGGAGCTTGCCAGATGCCCGCCGGGCGTGTCATGTAGTGGCATCCACACGGAGACACAGCCATGACCCGCACCGCAATCTGGATCACTGTTCTCGGTATTCTCGGCGCGGGCGCGGCCGAGTATCATGTGTCCCCGCAGGGACGGGACGAGGCGGCGGGGTCCGCCGAGGCTCCGTTCCGCACCATCGGGCGGGCAGCGCCCCTGCTCGAACCGGGGGACACCTGCGTCATTCACGCGGGAACCTACCGCGAAACCGTGACTCTGCCCCGCTCGGGCGAGCCGGGCCGCCCCATCCGGCTGGTCGGCCAGGGCGAGGTGATCGTCTCGGCCCTCGAACCCTTCGCGCCGGCCTGGCAGGTGGAGAACGGCATCTGGACCGCCGCCGCGGACCCCGTTCCCAGCCAGCTCTTTTTCCAAGGTCAAATGGCCCGCGAGGCGCATACTCCGAACGGGGCATTCGCCGATCTGCTCGACCATCCCTGCCTCGTGGCCGAGGAGGGAACCGGCTACGAGGGCATCGTGTGCAAACAGCTTCCCGAGGGCGACTACACGGGGGGCTACGTGATG
Organism: Victivallales bacterium Lenti_02; assembly: GCA_001603055.1. Lineage (GTDB taxonomy): Bacteria > Verrucomicrobiota > Lentisphaeria > Oligosphaerales > Lenti-02 > Lenti-02. Next base: position 7,574 of record LVAZ01000154.1, on the reverse strand, counting down.
ATCTGGCGCGGCGGGGCCTGGACCAACGCCACCGTGCGCATCAAGGACTATGCGCCCGGCCAGTCCCTGACCTTCGACCCGCCCTTCGAGCCCCACAGCGACAAATACCACCAGGGGGACGCCTTCAAACCCCGCGCGGGGAACCGGTTTTTCCTGCTCGGTGCCCGGGCGGCGCTCGACACGCCGGGCGAATGGCTGGCGGCAGAGGGACGCATCCTCTTCGTTCCCCCGCCGGGGGCGCAGCCGGGCGAACTGGCCTTCGAGATCAAGGCGCGGGACGAGACGCTGGTCCTGCGCGAACGCAGCCACATCGAGATTTCCGGCCTGCACCTCCGGGGTGGCGTCTTCGACCTGAGCGGGGCCAGCGACTGCCGCCTCGAACGGGTCGAAAGCACTTTCTCCAACCATTTCGGGCGCACCGCCCGGCAGCTTCCCCCCTATCCGTTCAACCGGATTGCGGGCGACCGGAACACCCTGGAACGCTGCCGCATCGCCTACGCGGCGGGCGCGGGTCTGGTGGTCACCGGCGAGGGCAACCGCATTCTCAACTCGATTTTCCACGATCTCGGCTACATGGGCACCTACGATCCGGCCCTGAAGGTGGACCGCAGCAAGGGCACGGTCATCGAGCGATGCAGCCTCTACCGGGCCGGGCGCGGGCTGATCCAGCACCACGGGGCCGAGGCCATGCGCCTCGTCTACTGCCACCTGCATCACGCCAACCTCCTCAGCCACGACGTGGGCGCCACCTATGCCTGGGGCACCGACGGCAAGGGCAGCGTCATCGCCTACAACTGGGTCCACCACAACCTCGGCGGCAACACGGCGGGCATCTACCTGGACAACTTCTGCCGCAATTTCATCGTCCACCACAACGTGGTCTGGCAGTGTGAATCCACCGCCATCCGACTCAATTCCGACGCCACCGGCCACCTGGTCGCCAACAACACTGTGGCCCAGAGCCCCGCCGCCTTCTCGACCTTCACCTACCACGCCTACACCCCCACCCAGGAGGGCACCCGGCTGGTGAACAACCTCGTCCTCGCCGCCTTCGACCCGGCCAATCCCCGCCATGTGGTCCAGGGCGAGAAGGGGCCGGTTCTCGAAGCCAATCTCACCGCCGCCGTCGGGGCGGACGGAGTCCCCACGGCGGACTCGCTGGCGGTGGACGCGGGGGTCGAGATTCCGGGCATCACCGACGGCTTCGCCGGCCGGGCCCCGGACGTGGGCGCCTACGAACGGGGCGGCGTCTACTGGCGACCCGGCGCGGACTGGGACCCCAACCCCATCTTTCCCGATCTCGCCTTCACCCCCCAGCCTCCGATCACCGCCGCAACCATGCCCCGCGACGGCCTGCTTCTCTGGCTCGACGGCCAGGCCCCCGACACGTTCGAGACGGCGGACGGAGGGCTGCGCCGCTGGCGCGACCGCCTGCGCCCGGACCTTGCCGCCGTCGCCGGACCCGGCTTTGCCCCCCTGCCGGAAGGCGGCGTGCGCTCGGCCGGGGAATCCGGCTTGAAAGTGGGAACCCTGCGCCCGGAAACCGGTCCAGCCACCGTGTTCCTGATCGCCCGTTCGGACAGCGCCGAGCCGCGCCCCTGGCAGCGGCTCTTCGTTTCCTGGGCGGGCTACGGCAACGACTGGATTGCCCCCAGCTTCCAGCAGATGCGGCCCACCGGCCAGACTCCCGCGCCCTTCCCCTGGCAGATTTTCCAGATGACCCCGAAGGCGGTGGTTCTCGATCATGTGACCATCGCCGCCTCGGCCCAGGACGTCAACCAGAATTTCATCGGCGACATCGCCGAGGTGCTGGTCTTCGGGAAACAGCTCCCCTTCGACCAGGAAAAGGCCATTCTCGACTATCTCAGGCAAAAATGGAATCTGCGCTGATGGAGCAACTCTTCGACCTGCTGCGCTGCCACTCGACCCCCGGCGACGAGGATCAGGTGGCCCGCTACCTCCTGAACGGCTGGCGGGAGGCGGGCTGGGAAACCAGCGTCCACGGGCGGCGGGCCGTCTCCGCCCGGCGGCCGGGCGGGCAGGGGCCGAAAGTGCTGGTCTGCGCCCATATGGATTCGCCCGGCTATGCCGTCGAGCAGATCACCCCGGACGAAGTCCTGCTGGTCCGGCTCGGCGGTGCCCGGATCGGCGACCATCCCGTCGCCGGGATGCTCAAGGTCAACGGGGCCGGCCAGCGCGTGGCCCTGCATCCGGTCGAGGGGGACGACGAGCGCTGCCGCACCGTCCCCCTCAAGGGGCTCCGCCACGGGGACCGGGCCTGTTTTCTCGCCGAGCCCGAGGTGGCGGGCGGGAAATTCCTGGTTTCCCCCTTTCTGGACAACCGCGCGGGCTGCTGGGCGCTGCTCGAACTGGCCCGCACGCTCGGCGACAAGGCCGGGATCGAGGTGGTGCTGGGCGCGACCGCCTGCGAGGAAATCGGCGGTTTCGGCGCGCCGGTGCTGGCCCGCGCCGTGCAGCCCGACGCCGTGCTCTGCCTCGATGCCACCTACGAGGACGAGGCCCAGAACATCCGCCTCGGCCAGGGACCGGTACTCACCCTCAGCGACGCCTCGGTCCTCCTGGGCGACGCCCCGCGCGACCGTTTCCTGACCTTCTGCAAGAAGCACTCGCTGCCCATCCAGACCGAGGTCTACAACTACAGCGGCACCGACGCCCGCGCCTTCCCCCATCAGGGCCTCGCCTGTCCCGTCTACCCCCTGCTGCTGCCCACGCGCGGCAACCATAGCCCCAGCGAAACCGCCCATCTGGACGATCTCGCCGCCTGGCTCGAAACCCTCCGCGCCCTGCTGAAACCTGCCGCCCGGCATGGCCTCTGGCACTTCGACTTCACCCCGTGAACCCCCTCGTCACCACCGACTATCTGGTCCTGCGCAAGACCCCCTACGCGGAAACCAGCCTGATTGTGGCCGGGCTCACCCCGGACCACGGGCAGGTCCATCTGATCCTCAAGGGTGCCCGCCGCCTGGGGAAACGCTCCTTTCCGGCCCTCGATCTCTTCCGGCTGGTCCGGGTGAGCTACCGCGAGGGCAAGGGCGAGATGCACAACCCGAGCGAGGTCGAGCCGGTCGAGGATTTCGGGGCTCTGGCCAGCCGGGTTGGGCTGTACCGGGCGGCCGGGGAACTGGCCCGTTTCGTCCTGGCCAACGTGCTTCCCGGCGTCGCCCATCCCGCCGTTTTCCAGGCCCTGCGCGTGGCTCTGGCCCGTTTCGCCGTCGCCGAAGCGGAACCGCCGGGACTGGCCGATTCCGCCCATGTCTGTCTCCATCTGGCCTACCTCCACGAAGGCGGCTGGCTGGCCGAGCAGACCGACGAGCGGACCCGGCGGCAATGCGCGCAACTGCTCGACATGGCCCTTGGCGGGCCGCTCCTAGCCCTCCGTCCCGAAACCTGGCGGGAGTTGCGTCGCTGGACCGAATCCCTGCTCCGCCAGGCGGAATTCCAAATCCCCGAGTAGCCGGAGCATTCCCTTTGTCCGGGTGACGTGGTACAGTGTGCCTCCATCCACCCCTTTCCGGAGATAGAACCATGAATCTGCGCGTTGGCATGCTGGCGGGTTTCGGGGCGTTGTGGTTTGCCGTCTCCGCTTCCGGGGCGGGCTGGGAACCGACGGCGGAGGGCGCGTTCGTCTGGCAACGGGGCGAGGAGCGCATCCGGCTGAATCCGAACGGCACCCTGCGGGTCGAACTCGCGGGCGGGCCGGGCGCGGACGTGGCCCTTTTCCAATGGCATGACAGTTGGGTCTACGAGCGGCTCGAAGCGGGCAGCGTCGAGCAGGCGCCCGCCGTGCAGGCCGACGGCAGCCTGGTTCTCGCCGGGGTCTGGGGCACCAGGGACGAGGCCCCACCGCTACGCTACACCATGACCCTGATTCCCGGAACCGAAGGCGTGGAAGTGCAGGTGGCGGTGCGCAAAACCGCGCCCCTCAAGCTGACTGCCGGCATCTGGTGCCATCTGGCCATCGAGCGGGGCGGCGAGGCGGAACGGCGAATCTACGCCCGGCCAGCCGCTGGCGCCCCCCTCGGCAGCAGCGTCGAGGGAACCTGCGACGCCTTGCTGGCCGAGCTGCGCGGACGCCGTTCGGTCCAGTTCCAAGGCGATGGCTACCGGGGCGTGCGCAGCCGGGTGGGGAAATCCCATCACGGTATCGAGATGAACCTGTGGAACACCGCCTTCGAGGTGGGGGAGGAGGCCCTCGTGAAGCTGAACATCGGTTTCGCCGACATGCCCGAGACCTTCCCCGGCCGCATCGAAGCCAGCCAGGCCCCCCTCGCGTTCGGCGAGGTCGCCGGGCCGCAGCAGGCCGAACTCTACGGGCGCATTGAACTCAAGGTGGACCTGCAGGGCACCTGGGACAATCCCTTCGACCCCGACGACGTGGCTTTGGACGCGGTCGTCACCCTGCCCTCGGGACGCACCTACACCCAGCCCGGCTTCTACATGGTGGAGTACGAGCGCAAGGTGCAGAAGGGGGCCGAGGTGATGCTTCCCCTCCCCGAGCAGGGCTGGCGGGTGCGGCTGGCCGCCACCGAAGTCGGCACCCTGCGTTGCGAGCTGCGCGCGCGGGACCGCTCCGGCAATGTCACCACCCAGGTCGCCCCCGTCACGGTCGTCGCGGCGGCGAACCGGGGCTTCATCCGCCAGAGCCAGGTGGACCCCCGCTATCTGGCCTTCGACGACGGTTCCGGCTACGTCCCCATCGGCCACAATCTCCCCATCTACCACGCCAGCGGCCAGCTCGTGCCCGAGGCCCTGGCCAAAATGGCGGCGGCGGGGGAGAACTACAACCGCTGGTGGATGTCGGCCAGCGGCCTCGGCCTGGAATGGGAACCCAAGCTCGGCTGGTACCGGCAGAATGCCGCCGCCCGCCTCGACTTCACCATCCAACTGGCCGAGGAGCTCGGCTTCCACTACATGCTCTGCATGGACACCCATCAGGACTTCCGCACCACCGGCTGGGCGGCCAATCCCTTCAACGCCGTCAACGGCGGCCCCTGCGAGACCCCCCGCGAATGGTTCACCGACGAGACCGCCCGCGCCCTCTACCGCAAACGCCTCCGCTACACGGTCGCCCGCTGGGCCTACTCGCCCCATGTCCTCGCCTGGGAGTTCGGCAACGAGTTCGAGGGCTGGGCCAACACCGACAACGCGGTGAAGCTGCCCTGGCACCGGGAAATGAGCGACTATCTCGCCGCCCTCGACCCCTACCGCCATCTCATCACCACCAGTTGGTGGAGCAAGACCGGCCCCGAGGAGTTCTGGCATCTGCCCAACATCGACATCGTCCAGACCCATACCTATACCAACAACGACGCCAACGTGGCCGAGCCGGTCCTCGACTACTGCCGCCACCAGTGGAACACCTTCGAGAAACCCCACATCTTCGGCGAGTTCGGCATCCGCAGCCATTCCACCACCGCCGACAAGGACCCCAAGGGCTGGGGCCTGCACAACGCCTTCTGGGCCGCCCTGGCCGGCGGCTGCAACGGCACCCCCATGCCCTGGTGGCATGAAAACTACATCGAACCCCTCGATCTCTATTTCCATTTCACCGCCATCCGCAATTTCACCGAAGGGCTGCCCTTCGGCACCGCCCGCTGGCGGATTCTGGAAACCGGGCGCCCCACCTTCGCCGTCCCCCAGGAACCCACCGTGAGCGACCTGGTTCTCAGCCCCGCCAGCGGCTTCCGCAAGGCCGCCGTCAACGAGTTCCAGGTGCAGCCCGACGGCACCGTCAGCGACGCCAAGGAACTGCTCGCCCTGCTCCACGGCCAGGGGCACCGCGACTTGCAGAATCCGCCCACCTTCGTCGTGGACTTCCCCAAGCCCGGCCGTTTCATCGCCCATGTGGACCGGGTCTCGAACTCCGGCCATCTGCGCGTCTTCGTGGACGACGAGCTGGCCCTGGAGAAGGAATTTCCCTGCGGCGAGAACCTCGGCAAATCCGCCGTCTTCCGGGAACAGTGGAATCTCTGGGAAAGCGTCTACGACGAGCCTGTCGCCGTCGACGTCCCCGCCGGTCCCCACCGCATCCGCATCGAGAACCACGGCAAGGACTGGGTTTCCATCCGCCAGTACATCTTCGAGGGCTGCCAGGTTTCCACCCATCCGAACCTCCTGGTCGCCGCCCTCGGCTGCGACGAGGCGGCCATCCTCTGGGTGCAGAACCGCGACAGTTGCTGGTACAACCACGGCCAGGGCAAAGTCCCTACCGTCCCCGCCACCGAACTTACCCTGCGCGGTCTGAAAGACGGCACCTACACCGCCGAATGGTGGGAAACCTGGCACGGCACCGTGACCAGAACCGAAACCATCACCGTCGCCAACGGCAGTCTCCACCTGAGCCTCCCTCCCATCCCCACCGACCTCGCGCTCAAGCTGCAAGCCAAGTAGTCGGCGAGTGGAATTGCGGTGACTTCGTGACGCCGTGACGCCGTGACGCCGTGGGGGGAACCACGTCTGGCCTTCCCCCACTGCGTCCACTGCGTCCACTGTACTTCTTCCCTTGATTCAGCCTTGACCTGCGCTAGATTTTCGGCTCGATTCGCGCCCGTCCCCCTTTACCAGGAGACCTGTCTTGGCTGAACTTCTCTCCGGCAACGAAGCCATCGCCCGCGGGGCCTATCAGGCCGGGGTGACTGTGGCGACCGGCTATCCGGGCACCCCCTCGACGGAAATCCTCGAGGCGCTGGTGCAGCATCGCGACGAGGTCTACTGCGAGTGGTCGCCGAACGAGAAGGTGGCGCTCGAAGTGGCGGTGGGCGCCAGCCTGGCCGGCGCGCGCTGTCTGGTGACCATGAAGCATGTGGGGTTGAACGTGGCGGCCGACCCCCTGCTGAACCTCAGCTCGATCGGGGTCGAGGGGGGCTTGGTGATTTGCGTGGCCGACGATCCGGGCCGGCATTCCTCGCAGAACGAGCAGGACACCCGCTGGTACGCCCGGCTGGCCAAAGTGCCGGTGTTCGAGCCCGCCAACAGCCAGGAGGCCATCGATTTCATGGCCGTGGCCATCGAGATCAGCGAACGCTACCGGACCCCGGTGATTCTGCGCACCACGACCCGGGTGAGCCATTCGCGCAGTCTGGTTGAACTCGGCCCGCGCCGGGTGTCCGAGCGCCCCATCGCTTTCGAGAAGAACCCCTCCCGCCACTGTCCCCTGCCGCTCTGGGGCGGGGTGATGCGGGAGAATCTGGAAACCCGCCTGCGCGATCTCGGGGCCGAGGGCTCGACCCTGCCCGTGAACCGCATCGAGTGGGCGGACCGCAAGCTGGGCATCGTCACCGAATCCATCGCCTACGAATACGTCAAGGAAGTCTGGCCCGAGGCCTCGGTGCTGAAGCTGGGCATGCCCTTCCCCTTCCCGGACGCGCTGCTCCGCGAATTCGCCGCCGGGGTCGAGCGGGTGCTGGTGGTCGAGGAACTCGAACCCGTCATCGAGGAGCGGGTGCGGGTGCTGGGGATTCCCTGCGTCGGCAAGGAGGTGGTGCCCATCATCGGCGAACTTTCCCCGAGCGTGCTGGCCGTCAGCCGCGCCAAGCTCGAAGGCCGGGAAATCC